>DRLW01000145.1 GCA_011375275.1 Bacteroidota bacterium | reverse complement strand
TTCCGCAATTTGCCCATGACGACCTTTGCTTTCTTCGCTGCCGGCCAGGAAGACAGCGATCCGAGTCTCGGTACCTATGACGGTACGCTGCACTGGTGGAACCTGCTGCGCGGTTTCCGTCCGCGTCCGATCTCTCCGCCAGAACCCTGGACGACTCCCGAGGGTGAAGTGACCATGTTCCGCGTACCTGGAGATCCGGTGTCCGGCCAGGGCTGGATTGATTCCAACCCCGGCGACCGCAGGATACTGCTGGCCAGTGGTCCTTTTAGCATGGCCGTGGGCGATACCAATGAAACAGTGGTCTCGGTTATCGCTGCTCTCGGTTCCGACCGTCTGTCCAGTGTCGCGGCGTTGAAATTCTTCGATCGTTCTGCACAGTTTGCTTTCGACAACCTGTTTGATCTGCCCAAACCACCGCCGGCTCCGCCGCTTACGGCAACAGAGTTCGACGGCAAAATTCTGTTGAACTGGGGTAGTGATCAGGTTGGGGTTGAAGCAACCGAAGGCTCCAATAACAATGGTTTCGTTTTTGAAGGATACAATATCTATCAGTTGCCCAGCGCTGGTGCCTCCATCAGCCAGGGAATCAAACTGGCAACCTATGATGTCGTCAATGAGGTGACTGTTATTGCGCAGGAAACCTTTGATGAAAATTCCGGTCTGGTTCTCGAACTGCCGGCGCAACTGGGTCGTAACAGCGGCCTCGTGCACACGTTCATGGTCGATTTTGACCGCGTTCGCCAGAAGCCGCTGCGTAACGGCCAGGTCTATTATTTCGGCGTGACGGCCTATAACTACAATCCTGAACCCGGCCTTGCGATCAAAACGCTGGAAAGCCCGCCGGCCGTCGTAACCGTCGTCCCGCAATCGCCCAAGCCTGGCGTTCGTCTGCAGGCAGCTGTTGGTGATACCTTGCCTGGTGTTGAACACACAGGTGGCAGCGATGGTAGCGTCGTTGTGCTGGTAACGGATCCCTCCAAGCTGACCGGCGATGACTACAAAGTAATCTTCCGCGAAGATACCACTCTCGGCCCGGTTTGGGACCTGCTCAACACAACCAAAAACGAGACGGTTCTGGTCAACCAGACCAACCAGACAGGCGACGATGCTTACCTCAACGTCGATGGTATGACCGTCAAGGTTTTCGGTGCTCCGAGTGACTATGCCCGCACACCGAGCGGCGGCCCGGCATTTATCGAAGTCGCCAACGAAGCCGGTCCTTTGTCTCCGGATAACTATGACGGAAACGGCGCGCCTTTTGGCGGTAACAACGTCTGGCACAGTCTGAACGCAGGTGGTTTCGCTGATCGTTATTTTCTCAGTACGACCACGCCGGACGAGTCAGGTATGCGCACGAATTTTGATGCTCTGGTTCCCTTTGATTTCGAACTGCGTTTTACTGAAGAAGGCAGTTGGGCCTGGTGGGCATTTACTACCGGTAATTTTGCCAAAGTTCCTTTTGAACTGTGGAACATCGGTGTTGGCACGCCGGATGACCCCAGCGATGACTATCGCCTGATTCCGATCATGTACGAAGGTGGCGGTACGCCTGATGCCTATACCCCGGACCACGGCCCGGAAGGCGCATTTGGTTTCCCGTCTTTTGACCGGATTTACTGGTACAATCCGGCCACCTCGTATGAGGAGTATGCCACGGCAGTTGAAAATGGTACCCTTGCCAGTGATCCGACTGCTAATGAAGTCATCGGCCGCCTGCTGGTCGCGGACTTTGATGGCAACGGTCAGCCGCCGGCAACAGGTTCGGTTATCCGTATTTTCTCGACCAAGCCAAATACTCCATCTGACAGCTTTACGTTCACTACACAGGGATATGCTCCGACGGTTACGGAAGCAGCCAAGAAAGCCGATCTCGATCTGATCACAGCTTTCCCGAATCCCTACTACGGAACGCATAGCTTCGAGCCGAGCACGTTCCAGCGCAGCGTCACATTCAGCCACCTGCCGCAGAAAGCGACGATCCGTATCTTCAACCTGGCTGGTATCCTGGTGCGGACCCTGGAGAAGAATGATGATTCTCAGTTCCTGCCATGGGACTTGCTGAATGAAGACGGGCTGCCGGTAGCGAGTGGTGTTTATGTCGCTAATATCGAAATGCCATCGCTCGGCACGAAGATCGTTAAACTCGCAATTGTCCAGGAACAGCAATTCCTTAGAAACTTCTAATTTCTGAATTTGCCGATGGTATTGCGCCCCGCTGCATGGGGTGGAATGCCGAGATTTACCAAAAGAAAATGAAATGAAGTCTCTCAGATTTGGCAAAAATAGGAGTTAATAACTATGAAGCATGCTTTTTATAAACTGATGGTTCCCATGCTTGCGTTCCTCCTGCTCGCCAGTTCGAGCGGGTTCGCACAGGAGAACCGAACAGGCACCAACGCTGCATCGGAATTGTTGATTCCTGTGGGTGCGCGCTATATGGCTATGGGTAGCGCCCCCCTGGCAACCGTCAGCGGTGTTGATGCGATCTATTACAACCCGGCTGGCCTGGCGATAAGCAGTGAAAATGCTGACGCCATGTTTTCCAGCATGAAGTATTTTGCAGATATAAACGTGAACTATGTTGCCGTATCTGCAAATTTCGGTGGTTTTGGTTCCCTCGGCTTCTCGGTCAAATCCCTCGACATCGGTGATATTCCCATCACCACGGTTGATGCCCCTGACGGTACTGGTGCTATCTTTGCGCCCCAGTTCGTTACGGTTGGATTGACCTATGCCAAAGCTCTCAGTGATCGTGTTTCTGTCGGCGCCACGACCTACCTTGTCACCGAAACATTGGATCGGGCTAACGCCTCAACCGTTGCCTTCGACTTCGGTGTGCAGTATCGCGGTGTGGACCGGCTCAAAGGCCTGGCGCTTGGTGTGGCCATCAAGCATGTCGGTCCGGCGATGCAGTATGGCGGAACCGGTCTGCTTGCCCCTGCTGACCGCGAGGGAGATGACCGGCCATCCACTCAGTATCAGCTCGTAGCACAAACAGATGAGCTGCCGGCTACGCTGGAGATGGGTGTCAGCTACGTGTATGATATCGATGAAAAAAGCAAGCTGGATATTTCAACCATGTACCAGGACAACAACTTCAGCGATGATGTTGCCTCTCTCGGGTTGGAATACGCCTACGATAATATGCTGTTCATCCGCTTCGGTTATAATGCAGCAACCGCAGCTTCGGAACGGTATATCTATGGTGCAACGGTCGGTGCAGGCTTCAATTATTCGATCAATAATTTGGACCTGCGCATCGATTATGCCTGGCGCCAGCTTGATGTTTTCAACAGCTCGAATGTATTCACCCTGGGTTTGGGTTTCTAAATCCGGTGTGAGATAGAGTTGAGGGTCAGGTCAGGCTTTTTTTCGCCTGCTCTGGCCCTTTTTTTTGATGGAGCTTCGCTCACCGGGCCTGATCCAGATTGTGATAGCGCTCATTCCACCCAAAGCGGTGCCATGCTGGGTGAAGTGGATAACCAGAGCGTTATTGCATAATACGGAACCACGCCAGTGCCTATTTTAGCCTGAAAAACTCCTGAGGAGCATAAACCTGCAAACAAAATGTTAAGAGTCACAGAATAAATCTTGCTAAATAGCAACATAGCTGTATTTTATTGTGAAGTCTCTCAGGGTACCCGGTTGACTCAGCCAACCAGGCCTGCTGCAAATATCGATTTCTGTCATTCCGGCCAGGCGATGCGTGGAGCCGGGGGCTCATCTTTTCAGGCATGTGTGAGGAGAGTCTGGTCTTCCCCTGCTGGGAAATCGAAATGAAAGCACTGCTGCAGGTACGAACTGTGATCAGGCGGACTGGTTGAAAAGATGCAACCATGCTGAGTGAAATGGAGAACCCGAGCATCGGATGCGTCATGGCCGGGCTTTGGGGCTGTTTGTGGTCATCCTGTACTCCGCAGGCTGACGGATTTTGCTCATTCTCTAACCTTATTTTATGGCAGGAATCATGTATAACACGATATCGATGCTTTTGCTGCTCATCGCCTTTTTATCCGGGAATCTTGCTGCCCAACAGGCTCCCCTGCAACCCAATATCGACGTAGCACAGTTTCGTGGTGCTGATGACAACAGCTATATTGAAATTTATTATTCTCTGCCCGAGGTGGCTCTGAGCTATAAAGAGGAAGCGGACGGCACAAAAAAAGGCGAAGCAGTGATGTCGCTGGAAATATTTTATGGCGATTCCCTCTGGGCTTCGCGAGCCTGGCGTGTGGTGAAGACGGTTCAGGATACGCTGGTCCCCGGCGCCTCGATCGTCGATGCCATTCGATATCAGGTGATGCAGCCGGGTGAATACACAGCAACCCTGCTGACCCGTGATCTGGTAACACCTGACCGCATCGACAGCGTGTCTCTGACTTATACGGTACGCGCGTTTGAAAAAGAAAAACTGGCCCTCAGCACCCTTGAGCTGGCCTCGAAGATAGTGCGCGCCGGCGAATCGAGCAATCCTGTTTTTCGCAAGAGTACTGTCGAAGTCATCCCCAATGTAGCCGGACTGTACGGAGAGTCCTCGCCTGTTTTGTACTACTATTTTGAAGTCTATAATATTTTGCAGAATATCGCGGGCGATAAATATAAAGTCCTCTGCCGGCTGGATGATGACAGTGGCAATGAGGTGGAGGGCAGTGGCGTTGCCTTTCGTACCCGCATCAAACGTCATGACAACAGCATCGTTTTTGGCACGAAAAATCTGTCAGCCATCCCATCGGGGACGTATTTTCTGGTCTATGGCGTTGCTGATACGGCAGAGAATATCCTGGTGCAGGACAGAAAGAAACTGTTCGTTTACAACCCGAAAATTCCGCTGAAGCGTCTGGCCGCACATGCACCGAATTACGATGTCAAATCGTTTCAGGAGTTGGCCTTGCTGAAGAGCAAAGAGCTCGATCAGGAGTTTGATTATCAGCGCTATATCGCCACCAGAGAGGAAAAGCAGCGCTATAAACAGCTCAAGACGGATGAGGCCAAGCGGGAAATGATCGTCTCTATCTGGAATCGTTCTGCGAAAAATGAGGGCACCAATGGGCCGACATTTCGTTATGTCTATCTCAAACGTGTCGAGCAGGCCGACCAGTTTTTCAAATCGGTCTTCCGCTCAGGCTGGAAAAGCGACCGCGGCCGGGTGCTCATTTTGTACGGCGCACCTTTCGATGTCGAGCGTTTTCCCAGCACTCAGGAAAACATGCCCTACGAAGTCTGGAAATATGACAGCATCAACGGGCAGGGTAACATTGTCTTCATCTTTGCCGACAGGCAGGGATTTAACTACTACGAGCAGTTGCATTCGAATCTGCGCGGCGAGCTGCAGGAGCCAAACTGGCAAAAGCTGATCTTGCGCAGTGTCAGCAATCCGGGTGCCTTTTGAATGTGTACAGGTTTCTGAATTTTTCTGGAAAAACGGAGCATCATGAAATATTATAACAGACTTACCCTGTTGGCTTTGACCTTTCTCATCTCTCTGCCGGCCTGTTCAGACAAAAAACAGGAAGTTCCCAGATTAGTCGTCGTGCCTGTTGAGGGCGACATCGAACTGAAATTCCGGGGCTATGTCACTGATATGGGCAATGAGCTGGTCAGTGATATCTACAATTTTAGCCGTAAACTGGCATACACGGATACGGTTGACGGCAGGCCGGTTTATGTCTATATTTCCCACGGGACACGCTACCCGTTTTACACAGATGAAAAGGGGGCCTTGTGGCAAAAAAATACCGAAGACATCGGCGCCAAGGTTTTGGCGTTTGGTTATATATTCAAAGCCCCTGTGCGCATTTCTTACTGGAAATGTCTGATCGATCCCTCTGAGCCGGGAAAAGAATGGCAGCTTAAAGTCGATACGACATTTTCTGCCATGAAACCCGACGGCACCCAGGAACGCATCCGCTATCTGCATGTGGGTAAAGCGCGTTATAACGGCGAAACGGAGACGTTCATCGCTGCTGCGCGCACGCAAATCCCTATGTTCGATGCCTATTGGTACCAGCTCGATACCTATATCATCAATACAACTTCCGGCGACACCCTGTATTCCAGCGCCGGCACTGCACATCAGTATTTCCACAAGGATTACGGTGCCCTGAAATACACCTCGGATTTTGTGCAAAGAGTGGCCGGCGGCCAGCCACAACGCCTGAAAGGAACGTGGGAGCAAATCGGCAGCAACCAGTAGTGCGCCATCAGGAAGGGGGGCGCCTGTCGTGGCGGGAATCACATGCAGAGGCAGCAGGCCTGAAAGATAAGTGAAGAGCTGTAAATCATCTGGGGGAGCTGAGCAGCTATCTCGTGCTGAAGTACCGCAGTTGCCCCTGTTGAACCAGTGAGAATCAGTTGCAGCAGCCATTTGATGATACCATCAAAGACGGCTACAGCAGCGCGCCGCGACACGAACAGCCACCCATCGTATGCTGATAGCAAGCCTTAAAAAAAGAGATGGCCGCTGATCTGCTGACCAGGGCCATCTACCCTCCTCCCCCCTCCGTTTCTACTCTCCAAATATCTCACTGTATGTGAGCAGAGATGTCAGTTAATCAGTTGATCTGAATACCGATGCGAAAACGTCTGCCGTAGTTATCTGCGAACGGCAGCATGGGTTGTCTTTCGAGGAAGAGCAGATTTTCGTTCTCTTCTCTATGGCGAAAATCAAACATGTTTCGGACTTCGAAAAACGGCCCGATTTTGTATCGTCCTGACATGAACGACCACGAAATACGAAAATCCGCAAAAACACGCCAGGGCAGGTCTTCACGAACGAGGTCGGTCGGTGTCTGGATGATCCATTGACGGGGGCTGTAAATACGCCAGTGTGTGCTCCATTCCAGCCGGTTATTGCGATTGTAGATGCCGGAAAGAATCAGGGTGTTGCGCTGATCCCAGTTCAGGGTTTCTGTGATCGGTGTGCGCGGGTAGTTACCTTCCTTGAGCAGATAATAGTAGTTTTGTTCCGGGTCGTTGGTTGTTCCGGTCGCCTGCATGTAGGTATAGGTAATGCGCCCGGAGAACACGGAGCTGACCTTCTGGTCGTATTTGATCTCAATACCGCGCGTGCTGGCAGAAGCGCCGTTCAGGTATCGGCTGGCACTTCCCTGCGTGTCGGATTGTCCCGGGTTATCGAGGGTGGTATCAAAACCCGTGTCGATCAAATTGGAGAAATGACGATTGTACAAGGTGATATTGACCGATGCGCGCGGGGTGATTTTTTTCAGATACCCGATTTCAAACGTTTCGCTGCTCGATGGCGCCAGGTTCTGATTGCCGAACAGGGGGCGGACAGGCAGTTGGCTGGTGCTGGTGCCGGTACCGGCGTAGAGGTAATAGAAGGCCGGATTTTGGTGATACTTGCCGTAATTTGCAAAAAATTGATCCGAGCCGGAGATAGGTATCGCAAGGGAAAAACGTGGTGAGACGGTGAACTTCCCCAATTTGATATCTTCGAGTTCTTTGAAGTTTTCCTCCGGGCCGGCTTTGGTGAACAGGTTACTTTTCGGCTGCAGATAGTCAACACGTGTGCCGGCCTGCAGGATGAAACGGGAGAAATCGAGACGAATCTCGAAAAAGCCCCCGGCCGTGTATGGCGTTTCCTCGAAGTTGTTGTAATACCAGTTATAGAGATATTTTTCGTCGCTGTTCATCTCTCTGTTGGGCATGGCAATGACTTTGCTGGCCAGCATGGACAGGTTATAGTATTCCGCTGAAACGCCGGTTTTGATCTGGATATTCTTGCGGAACTGTTTCAGCAAAGTCCCTTTGAAAAACAAGGTGCTTTCGCGTGACTCCTGCTGCCATGGTTCGTTCGTTGTCTGCAGGCCGGTAACGACGTTGGGGTCGTTAGACTTGAACGGTGAAGGCGAGCTGACGATGATTCCCTGACCGAGAATATCGAGGGTGCTCTGGTAGATGCCGAAATTCAAGCGGTAAAACATGGAAGGCGACAGGGTGTGCGTCAATTTCAACGCGGCGCGACGGTTCATACTCTTGCGAAGAGAGAGATTGTCCGGCGGTGTATTGCTGAGCTCGTTCAGAGAGCGCCATTTCCAGCTCGACAGTGCGCCCTGAAAGGACAGGCTGATATTGCGCGTGACTTTGAAATCATATACCGCAGTACCATTGAAGTTGCGCTGCAGAGGCTCTGAGTAAAATGGCGTGAGCTGGTTGCTGAAGGGCGTGTTGCTGCTGCTGAAATCGAGAGAAAGGAAATAGTTCATATCGAACGTCGGCCCGCCGAAGCTGATCGACATAGGCCCGCCGAAGCCGATCTCGATTTTACGGACATTATCATAGGGAATGCTGGTATTGCCGACGTAATCCGTGTATGAGCGTGCGGAAGCGCTGAACTCGTTCCGGCCACGCTTACGAATGATGTTGACAACCCCCGCATTGGCATTACCGTATTCTGCGCTGAATCCCCCCGTGCTGATGACCACATCTTCGATAGCGCTGACAGGAATATTATAGGTCAGCTCGCGCGATAGGGGGCTGATGATCGGCAGGCCGTCGAGCAGATAGACGACGTCACGCTGTCTGCCGCCACGGAAGTGATTGTTGATGATGCCCGGGGTGAATTTGAAACTGTCGAGAAATGTATCAGAGGGGAGTGCCCTGCTCAGGCTTTCACTGCTGATGTATTCCGTGGAATTCATCGTTTCACGCTGGAGAATCTGCTCAGCAGTGACGACGACCACGGTTTTGTGCTGGTAGATCTCAAGCTCCAGCTCGAAATCCAGTCGGGTCGTGATATCAGCTTTGATGACCAGAGATTTACAGATCAGCGGGGTGTAGCCCATGTGGGTGATGCGGGCGCTGTATTTACCCGGCGGAATGCCGTTGATGATAAATTTGCCGTATTTGTCCGTCATGCTCCCAAGGGTTGTGCCCTCGATCAGGATATCGACCCCCGGGAGAGGCTTGCCGGTGTGGCTGTCGTAAACATAGCCACTGAACGTGCCGGTCTCTCCGGCCAGCAGGGGGGAGGAGAGCAGAAGGAAAAACAGGCAGATTATTTTTAGCTTGTGGTGCATGGTCTGATACGATAACTTGTCGTTTAAAAAAGCACTGTTCCCGATGATGTCTGTTCGCGATACGCGCAAGCGCACTGGGTGCCGCTTGTGCTCGTAAACGGAGGCCGGCTTTGCAGGGAGATCAGTTACCGGCAACTCATTATTTCTTATGAGTTTTTGCAAAATATATGCCATGAAAAGATGTCGGGGTAATATTGCAGTTTTTGCATAAAATCCTGAGCTTCTGAGGTTTGTCAGCTCCCGGTAAGGCGCATAACCTATGTAAAAACAAGTGATGTTTTTTTATCCCCCGGCGTGGTTTTTCCTGAAGATCAGCCTGTGAGCAGGACAGAGAGCAGGTAAAATATGCAAAACACTGTTCCCGCTTGTGACAAAAGTTGCATAGCCTGGTGCTGAAAATGCTGCGAGCACGCATGTTTGCCCGGCAGGCGGTCTGTTCAGCATCAGACTGCTCCTTCTATCAATGAATAGCGATAGGTTTTGAAAGACATGTTTTCTGCTGATTTTTCCCAATTTCTCGACAGCCTGGGTATGTTCGGCTGGCGTCTCGGACTGGAAAATATTCGTACGATCATGGACCGGCTTGGCGATCCGCAGCGGCAGTTCATCTGTGTGCATGTTGCCGGCAGCAATGGTAAGGGGTCTGTGAGCCATTTTCTCGAAGCGGTTTTTCGTGCGGCGGGCTATCGCACCGGCCTGTACACCTCGCCTCATCTGCTGACGCCCGCTGAACGGGTCCGCATCGCCGGGCAGACGTTGTCCGATGCCGAATTTGAAAGACGCATGCGCCCCTTGCTGCCGGTTTTCGAACAGCAGCAGGCAACATATTTTGAGGCCATGACGGCCTTTGCCCTGCACTGCTTTGCCGGGGACGACGTCGAAATTGCGATCGTGGAAACCGGGCTCGGTGGCCGGCTCGATGCCAC
>DRLW01000144.1 GCA_011375275.1 Bacteroidota bacterium | reverse complement strand
GGGGGCTGGTATATGGGGGCGGATTTTCGGGGAGCGGTATCTCGTTTTGCTCGTGAGCTGCCCCAGGAGCGGTGGGACGAGATGAGAATCCCCCTTCGAAGGGGGACAGGCCCGGCCCACAGCCGGGCCAGGGGGATGTGGGCTCAAACACAGGCGTGGCAGTTGCAGTAATGTAGGCATGCAAATGCGGGGACCGATACGCTTGTAGTGCACGATTTATGGTGCCAGAGAGTCGCCAATATTACCGGTTTATCCGGGCAAGGTGCTGGCTTTCTGGGCAGGCGGTATCTCGTTCCGCTTGTGAGCTGCCGCGGGAGCGGCAAGGGAGGCGTCACACCGCAGGAGCGGTGTGACGAGAAGGACGCGTTTGTCGTGCACGATTTATGGTGCCAGAGAGTCGCCAATATCACCGGTTTATCCGGGCAAGGTGCCGGCTTTCTGGACAGGTGTTATCTCGTTCCGCTCGTGTGCTACCGCGGGAGCGGCAAGGGTGGCGTCACACCGCAGGAGCGGTGTGACGAGAGAAGGAGCGGTATGACAGGAGGTATCCGGCATTACGGGCTGGTTTTCTTCATATTCAGAACCGTACGATGTGTCCGGCATGGGGCACGACAAGGATGTTTACGAGGCTGACATGAAAGGTTATTCAAAATTACAACTCGCTGTGCTCCATCTTGTGCTCACGTCTGCACTTAGCGGGCAATCGATCATCCGTGAGATCGACTCCCTCAACGCCCTGTCGTATAACGAAGTTATCTCAAATCTGGAAAAGAAAACCGAACTTTTTCGCCGGAACGTTGCACGAGCCCGTGCGATCGGATACAAAAAGGGGCTGGCAGCGGCATACCACAGGCTCGGGATCACGCTGGTCTTGCGTGGCCAGTTCGACGTTGGCATCGAACAGTTTCTCAACGCGATCAAGCTCTATGAAGAGATGGGGGATGTAGAGAGCGTCGCCGGGCTGTACGGAGAATTTGGATACCACTACCGGCGTTCCTCGGACCTGCAAAAGGCCAAGATCTATATGCGCAAAGGCATGCTCCTGGCGGAAAAAAACGAACTCCGGGCAACCCTCGCACCCATCTATGATAACTACGGTGTTCTGAAGTACATCGAAGGAGATGTGGACAGTGCGCTGTATTTTTACGATAAGTCTCTGAAAATTAAGTACAGCCTGCAGGATACGACCGGCATCCCCTATAGTCTGCAAAAGATGGCGAACGTCTTTTCCGAGCGTGGGGATTTTACCCGGGCGCTGGAATATGCGGATAAAGCCAGTGAATACTGGGGACGGGACAAGAACAGCGTTGGCTGGGCCAACAATTTGGTGCTGTATGCGGAGATATACATGGCGATGGGAGAAACAGATAAAGCGATCGCCTATTTTCTCGACAGTATCAAACTCGCCCGTATGCTCGACTACCGGAGTGTGACGTTGTATTCCTATGAACAACTGAGCCTGTTGTATGAGAGAAAGCGGGATTATCGCAATGCTCTGATCAACCAGAAAGTTTTTGCAGCCTATAAAGACAGTATCATGACTGCGGACACCGGCGCTAAAATCGCTGAGCTGGAACTGGCGTATGAGACCGAGAAAAAAGACCGCTTGCTGGTAGAGAACGAGTTGAAAATCCGCCGGCGCACCATTCTGCTGATCGCTTCTGCAGCAGTTATCATCCTGCTGGTGTTCCTTGCCTGGGGAATTTATCGCTACCAACGCATGCGCAGTGAAAAAGAGCGGCAGAAGCTCGAGCTGAGCAATCGCCTGAAACAGGCCGAAATGGAAAAAAAGATGACGGATGAAAAACTGCGCATCTCCAGAGAGCTGCACGATAATATCGGTTCGCATCTCACTTTTATCATCAGCTCGCTCGATAACCTGACCTATGGTTCGGCTGATGACAGCAACGTACAGCGTCTCGGCAGGCTGAGCCGGTTCGGCAGGACGACGCTGAGAGAGCTGCGCAATACTATCTGGGCGATGAAGCAGGAAGAGGCCGACCTCGATCGCCTGATATTGAAAATCAATGAGCTTAAACAGCAGTACCGGTCGGAACCCGGCGGCCTTGAGTTGAATATCCTCAGCGAGGTACATCAGCCTGTGGCTTTGAGTGCAGTACAGATGCTCAATCTCTATCGCATCGTGCAGGAAGCCTTGCAGAATACTGTCAAATATGCCGGCGCCAGCATGGTGGAAATACGTTTCGAACCTTCTGAAGACGGCTTTATCATGACTATCCGGGACAACGGCAGTGGGTTTGATGTGCAGCGGACCAAAGCAGGCAATGGCCTGGTGAACATGCGCCATCGCTGTCGTGAAGCAAGCGGTGAGCTGGAAATCAACAGTTCCGAGGCAGGCACAGAGGTTCGCTGCAGGATCGTGACAAATTAGGCATATGTCGTATTGTAACCGCATGCCCGAATCGGTATATTGCGAGGGGAATTATCCGAAAACCAGCTCTTCCTCAAATCGTGTGGGTTGATTTTCAGTACGGCTTCCGGGGCTGGGCACCCATGATGTAGCGCGACATTTGTGTCGCGAAGTATGCCACTTTTCGTTATGCAGGCTACTTTGGTGGAGATGGCAGAG
>DRLW01000143.1 GCA_011375275.1 Bacteroidota bacterium | reverse complement strand
CTGAAAAATCGGCATAAAAAAAGCAGGGACAAAGCCCTGCTTCTGATCTCAATACATTCCAAAGAAACGCCGGATTCTGGCGATGAGCGGCTGTTTCGGCGGCGGTAAAATTTCCGGTTCTTCGAAATCCTCCTCGAACTCCACGTTGAAAAGAGAAAGCTGATCTTCCGGCGCGAGCATCTTTTGCAGATGGTTGATCTTCTCTTTCAGGGTCAGCAGAGTTGCTGAAGAAACCTGCTGCTGTTCAGCAAAAGCGCGCACGACGCGGTTGCACTCTTCGATCAGGTCCAGGGCTTCCTCACGCGTTTCATCATTCTCAAGATGCTCGCGACCGATCCGCTCCAGGGGGAAGAGGAGCTCAGAGACCGGCTGCAGCACGGGCTCGCGCGTCGTTTCTTTCAGTTCTGCAAGGGAATCGCGCACATCCTGCAAAGCAAGTTCAGGCTCGATGTTTTCGCGGTACTTCTGAATCGCTTCATCAATTTTATCAACTGCCTGAACAATTTGAGCCGCTGAGATCGAATCCTATACCTCATCCACTATGCGTACTTCTCCTTCCTCAAAAGCCTGTATGTAATCAAAATCCGGTGTATCCTCTGCTTCATCAATTTGCTCAAAAATATCAGCCGCAGCAAACTCATCGATCTGCTGTGGTTCTGAACCGGTTTCACACGTGTCACTTTCTCCGGTTTCTTCGATGTCCGGCTCCTGCTCATCCTCGTGCTCACTGGTCAGATCAGTGACCGGGATTGCGGTAAATTCCTTGATTTCAAAGGGCAGTTTTTGGGACGACAACCGGTGCAGATTGCTGCGGGCCGGCTCGTGCCATTCCTCCTGCTCTTCCTGCTCATCGCCGGAAAACTGTATCGTGTCGATCTGAAAATCCATCGCCGTACGCGTCTTATCGACGATCGCCTGCTCATCCGACTCATCAGAGTAGCGCACAACTTCTTTCAGTGCAGAAAGGGCGGAGTTCAATTTCTCGCGCGTTTCATCGAGGGTAGCGCTGCCCTGGCGCGAGCAGTAACGCGCAGCATTGAACATCATCTCCGCAATGGCTTCGACACCTTCGTATCCGTGGATCATGCCCAAATCCATAATATGCATGCAGGAATTGAGCACTGTTTTGATATTTTCATCAAACCGGCCGTTGCTGTCGATCGCCTGCAACGCCGCTTCGATCTGGCCGATGCCGGACTCGATCTCTTCTTTGTAGATCGTGTCCAACACGATTTTTTCATTGGTTTCCAATGTCCTGCTCTCCGTAACTAAACTGTACAATCATTCTTTCCGGTCATCACGCTCTTCACCGAGCAGATGTTTGACATAATTCACCATATCCCCGACTTTACCCTTTTTCCCGCGCTGCTCGACAAAATCATCCATCAGGTCATCGTCATTTTCTACATCCTGAACAGCGAGGAACTCGGGTTCAGCGAGGTCTCCCTCTGAAAATTCATCATCAGCCGGTGCTTCCTGCCCATTGCCCTGCGCCGTGATCTTGTCCACGATTTCACGCGACTCCTGGACGGCCTCGGGGTTTTCATAGATCATCCCCTGCATCACCACGACAGAATCCTTGAGCAGTTCGATAGCCTCTTCGGAGAAGGCCCGGCCGGCTGAAATATGCGCCGCGACAAACTGCTCGAGGGCATCAGCGAAATAGGAAATATGGTTGAAGGCAAAGAGCTGGGCAGAATTGCTCAGTGCTGTGCAGGCAGTGCGGATATCGCGCATCGCCTGTTCGTTCAGTTCTGCAGGCTCAAGTGCCGCAACCGAAGATTGTAAAATGGCAAGGTCTGCCTGGGTTTCTTCTTCAAAAATTTTGTTGAAAACCGGCTTATCAGCCTGATCATCGTCTCCCTGTTCCTGTTCAGCTCCCGGAGAAGTCGTACAGCCGTGCACAGTCTCCGGGCTCGCCACAGGCTCTTGCGGCGAGGAGGCGATGCGCTGCTCGATCTCATCACGGGATTTGCGCGAGGTATTGCGCAACCCGGTGACGATCAGCATGACGCGCAGATTCTCCTGCATGGAAGAATCCATCCGCGCACCCCAGATGACCCGTGCTGCCGGATCGAGCTTTTCAGCCACGGCCCGCATGACGATGCGCGCATCCTTCAGACTCATGTCGCTGCCGCCGGTGATATTGATCAGCGCGGAACGCGCACCGGTGATATCGACATCGAGCAGCGGGTTTTGCACGGCCATTTCCACGGCCTCGGTGGCCTTGTTGGCGGAAACGCTCTCGCCCAGACCGATCATCGCTGTGCCCCCTTCTTTCATCACAGCGCGGATATCGGCAAAGTCGAGATTCACAAGCCCTTTCTCCGTCACCAGCTCGGTGATACCCTTGACCGCATTGACGAGGATTTCATCTGCGACCTTAAACGCCTGGTTCAGGGGCATGTCCGGCACGATCTCCAGCAGCTTATCATTCTGCACCACGATCACTGTATCCGAATGTTGCTCTAACTTGGCCAGTCCCCAGTGCGCATTTTCCCAGCGCATCACACCTTCCTCGGTGAAAGGCACGGTTACAACCGAGATCGTCAGTGCACCCAGACTGCGGGCGATCTCTGCGATCACTGGCGCGCTGCCCGTACCGGTGCCGCCGCCAAGACCACAGGTTACAAAAACCAGGTCTGTTCCCTGCAGGATTTCCTCGATCTCTTCACGGGTTTCCTGAGCCGATTTCTCGCCGATTTCCGGGTTAGAGCCTGCGCCCAGACCGTTGGTAATATCACGGCCGATGAGAATTTTTTCATCCGCCTCGGCGTAGAGCAAATCCTGAGCATCGGTATTTGCAGCCACTGCCACGACATCTTTAACGCCGATCTCCATCAGACGTGACAACGTATTGTTCCCTGCGCCACCACAGCCGACGACTTTGATATTGGTCTTATGCGAATTCAGCAGCGCCTGAATTTCTTTTTCTTTCTCATTGCGCGGATGCTTCTGCTGCTCTTGCTTTTTGTTTTCGCGCTTCGATTCTTTTTTTAGAGATTCTTTGATGATGGATTCCATGGGCTGTCCTGTCTCTTGCTGAAGTAACGAATCTCTACCTGTGTAGAGCGAGTTAGCGTGAAAATTATAAATCCTGAAAAATTATCTTATTTTTATCAATCGGTTAAGCGATCCAAGCTCTGGTTATCCACTTAACTCAGCACGGGTGCATCTCTTCTACCAGACCGACTGACAACAGCACATGCCGACTCCAGAACCGTCATTCCGGTTTCCCCGCAGGGGAAGACCGGAATCTCCCTGACTCAGGCACCTGCCAACAAAGATGAAATTCCGGCACGGTGCTGTACCGTTCTTCACCATCCCCGATTGCCTGCCATCGCATGAACCGCTTTACTCGAACTCATCGTTTGAGCCGAGGTCCTTGTTCATCAGATAATCCAGCTTGCCGGCCGGCTCCGGTCCGGGCTGCTTCTGCGGTGGTTTTTCCGCAGTATCTCGCCCTTTGAGCTTAAAACTTCCTTTGCGCTGAACGACAACTTCTTCCTCCCCGGCTCGGGCTGGTCGGACCGGCTGCTGTTGTTCCACCTGCTCATCGCGAGGCATGAAATCATCAAGCGACTGGATGAACCGGCGCATTTCCTTTTCCAGCAAACGCAATTCCGGTGTTTCATCGTTAATATCGGCACCTTCGCGCAACAGTGTGAAACCCTTTCTGATCACCTCAGCCGGATTCACCGGGCAGGGCAGATGCAGCAACAGCACTTTCGACACCAGCTCCTCGACCAGCTCCGGGAACAGAGCGTAATGGTCGATATCGAGCTTGCGTGCCAGTCCTTTCATCGAGTAGGAAGCCAGCTCGAGGTTTTCCAGTGCCAACCGGTCTGTGGGGTTGTCGGCCAGCTTATCCAGAGACTCGTTGATGACACGAAAATAGAGCTCACTTTCAGAGCGCCATGTCAGCACGGCATCATCTTCCTCGCCGGACTGAGTTGGCGGCGAGAACGCGGCGGGTTCCTGCTTCTTTTCGCCAGCACGTTTCGCGGGAACGGCGGCATGCTGAGAGACTTCCTGGATCAGCGCCAGCAACTCGGGGTCATTCTCCCCCGGCAAAGGCAGGCTCAGATCATCATCGCTGACCTGCTCGTCCTCCTGCGCGAGCTCAGCCGGCAGTTCAGAGGGGTCATCCGGAACAGGAGCAGGGGGCGTATCAGGAACAGGCTCCGCCGGCGGCATCAGGGGAGCCGCTGCATCGATCTGGCCGTTGTCCGGCGGCAGAATTTCTTCCCTGACCTTGCGTTGCGCCAGAGAGGGCTCATGTTCTGCCGGGCCGGTAAAGTCCTGCGGTGCCAGCGTGGCCTGCACCACCTGACGGATCACGTTTTTCGCTGTATCCCCAAGGGTGTCGGAGTATTCTTCCGCCAGGCTGGCAGCGAGCAAATCCGGCAACCCGACCAAAAGCGCATGAACCGGCTCAGGCAAGGGTTGTGGCGGCTGCGCCAGCCGCTCAGCCAGCTTCTGAACTTTGCCGGCGAGCTCTTCTGTGAGCTGAAAACCATGGATCATCGCTGACTCGCGCAGATCGAGAAATTGGTTCTTCAGCCTTTTCCAGCTTTTTTGATTCGTTTTGCCAGCAGCAAGAGCATCGATTTCATCCCGAATTCCAGCGATAATTTTCTCGGCCTGATCACAAAAGCCGCGCGACAGATTCAACGGCTCTGCTGCCGGATTTTCTGCCAGCCGTGGCGCAGGCCCTTGTACTTCTTCGTCTTGATGTGCGGCTGTTTCATGGTGTGCTTCAGGTTCAGGCTGTGGCGGTGTATCCACTGTATCCTGCTGCATCGGTGTAAAATCTGGCTGAGGGGGATCAACCGGAGTCAATTCTTCCAGGCCTGCCGGCGGCTGCAGCGAGTCATCCGGGGGTGCCGGCTCAGGCTCGGGCTCTGGCTGAGCTCGGGCTTCTTCTTTGGCATCGCCGTCTTCTTCTGCGGCAAAGCCGGGAATGTTGACAAGGGGCTCCTGAGCATCGTTTCCGTACAGCGCATTCTCCATGGTCGGGTCGAGCAGGTCATCCGTCAACGCCTGCATATCGGTGCTCAAATCTGTGTGGCCCTCACCAGCGGTTTCGTAGAATTCCGGCAGGGCATCGAGCATGTCCTCCCCGGATGCACGATCTGCGGGTTCTTCTTCCGGCAAAATACTTTCTTCCAGATTCCGGGTCTCTTCGAGAATTGTCTCATTGAGCTCGGTCAGGGAGGGGTCCAGCTCGAGAGGGGGAGCATCTGTGTTGTGCTGCGCGCCGGTTTCCTGCTGTTTCTCCCGGGACGGTAGATCGATACCGGCGAGCTGCAGCAAAAGAGTGCGGCTGGCATCATCATGGATGACATCGACAAGCACTTCGACAAAATCATTCGCCGCACTTTCGATCAGCTTTTTCATGTCATCGGCGTTTAAACCAGGCTGGCGTAACTGCCCGATCACCTCGTCGAGGCCATGGTTAAAATCGCGGTAACGCTCGATAACGGCAAAACGGGACAGCTCCTGGCGGGGGTTCTCTGATTCGACGAAATGCTGCATGATCTGGCCGATGATGAGATAATCATCTTCGTCGATATCGCACGCAACCGCAGAGATATCCTGGAGCTGGGTGCTCAGGCAGAGAAAAAAATAGCTCTGGGGGTTAAAGAAGCGTTTGACGAGTTCGTTTTTGAACTCATCCTGATTTTGTATCGTCGTGCTCGACATGAAGCGTCCTCGAGTTGTTTATCCTGATAGCGAGCGCAGCGGGAAGGTTGTGGTGGAAAATCCACAGGCCCGGAACACGGCAGGGTCCGGGCGCGAAAGTCGGTCTCAGTAAGAATATTCTTTGTAAAGTTTCAGAATTGCCGGAACGTAGCCTCTGGTTTCTTCCCAGAGCACCTTGTCGTCCTTGCCTTTTTTCAGCCACAACGCGGCTCTGCGCTCGCCGCCATTGTATGCCGCCAGCCCGCCATCGACCCCATACAGGTTGACGAGGGTGCTGAGGTAGCGGCATCCGAGACGGATATTATAGATCGGATTGTGCAGAATGTCCTTGGGACTGGTCCAGTCGATACCTTCGGCGCGGGCGAGAAAAACACCTGTCGCCGGCATAATCTGCATCAATCCCATCGCTCCGGCACGTGAGACGATGTCGGTCTGCCATGTGAAAGCCGACTCGTGCGTGATCGTGGCACTGATGAGTTCGACATCGAGATTCTCATAGCGGATGCTCATCTCGTATATTTCATTGGCGATGCGATACTTCATATCTGTGGAGAGAGATTTATTGTACCGGTCGATGAGCTTGATCACTTTCTGGATATAAAACTGGCGCACGCTATCGACATTCATCGCCGATTTGAGCTGCAGCAGAGAGTTTTCCAGGGCATCGATGCGATCATCGGAACGATCGATGCTGTAATATCTGAAAGAAAAACTGGCCAGTGTCAGCGAGGTGACAAAAATTATGCTGACCAGCACCATGATTTTCCCTCGCCCTCCTGTTCTGAACCTGACTGCCATTCCTGACTCCTCAACAATTGATGTATTGTCCCTGATGTATGGTCTCTTTCTGCCGTGTGTGTGTTTGAATGCGCCGGGCAACAGCCTCTAACTCGTCAAAAAGGGCATCGAGGATAATCGGTTTTTTGAACACCCGCCTGACGCCGCACGCCAGCGCCTCACGTGAGATTTCCGGATTGCTGTACGCCGTGATCAGGTAAACAGCCATATCCGGGTGCGTGCGCAGGAAACGGCTGCACAGTTCAACCCCGTTCTCTCCCGGCAGGCAATAATCGCACAGCAGGATATCGAAATGTTGTTTTTGCAACTGCGCCCGTGCCGCCACACCGTCTTCCACTGCCGCCACAACATAGCCTTCACTGGTAAGCAACTCCTTCAGTCCTCTGCGAGCGTTATCGTCATCCTCTACGATCAAAATCCTGTGCACGGCATACTCCTCTCAGGTGGTGGTCCGGTTCAGGCGGCAGCCGATTCCGTGTTCGGCTTCGAAGTATCGTCCTGTCGAGCGTCCTGCTCGAGTATCTCTCTGGCAAGGGCGAGATAACTCTGCGCCCCTTTGCTGTTTTTATCGATCATCACTGCCGGTTTGCCATAATAGGGCACCTCAGCAAGCCGGATATTACGCGGGATCATGGTGTCGAAAACCAGACCCTGCAGCGTATAACGTACTTTGTTGATCACCCGCTTGGACAAGTTATTGCGCGTGTCCACCATGGTCAGCAGAAAACCGCGATAGCGCAGATCAGGATTATACTCCGTCTTCAGCGAACGGGTCATCTTCAGGAAGCGGCCGAGCGCCTTGAGTGCATAATACTCACACTGGATCGGCACGATCAGAGAATCGGCTGCGATCAGCGCATTAAATGTCAGGTTGCCAAGAGATGGCGGGCAATCGATCAAAATATAATCATAGAGATTTTTGATCGGCGCGAGGGCATTTTTCAGCTTGAACTCAGCAGCCGCTCCCATGAGCGAACGCTTATCAACCTCATCCGACCAGACATTGGAAGGGATGAAATGGAACAGGTCCATTTCCGTGGGATGAATACACTCCTGTACCGGGACATCCTTGGTAAACATCTCCAACACACCGTTGCGGATATCGTAGCGACCGTAGCCGAAACTGGTCGCGACACTCCCCTGCGGGTCCATATCGATCAGCAGGGTCTTATAACCAAGCTGGGCAAAACTCGCACTCAGATTCACCGATGTCGTCGTTTTACCAACGCCTCCTTTTTGGCTGGCAATGGCAATTATCTCACCCATTCTGTCTCATCTCCTGCGGTTGCAAAGTCCTTTTTGGTCCGTAAATCAGATGTTTTTGTTATACGGTGAAAAATTCATATCTTCTGAAGAAACGCTGACCCAACTCGTGTTTTATTAACGGGTTACAACGCGAGTCATCCGGGTATCCAGTTCACTCAGCCAACCGGGCCTGCCCCGGATACCGACATCTGTCTTTCCGGCCAGGTGCAGCGCAGTGCCGGAATTTCCCAGACTCTGGCACGTGCTGTTGTCAGGCGGTCTTGTTGCTAAGATGCAACCGTGCTGAGTGAAGCGGCTCGACCGGTTTGTGCCGGACGGGCTGTGAGCCTGCGTCCAGCAGAATAACGGGGCGTTCCCTCAGTCGATCATCGTTGCATTCAACAAGACCTGCCAGTTTCGCCTGATGGTTCGCTTGCTGGCGATCAGGTTGGAACGCACGTGAAAGTTGGCTTTTTTCCAGTCGAGAATATTGTACAAAGCGCGTTCGCCTTCCAGGTCATCGCACTCAGCATGAACGATCTCACCCTCCTGAAAATAGATCGCTCCGCGGCTTGGGCCGCTCTGAAGGGTTAACAAGGAGGTGGCATTGGAAAGACAGTTCGTCGCGATCACTTCCTTGATCCGCTCGCCGGCAAAGCAGTCATTCATTTCCTCCGCAGAAGGCTCAAGCGCTTCAAAAACCAGCTTGCGCAGGTATCTGAGCTCAAAAGGCTTCTCGATATAATACGGAGAACCGAGTTCATTGACCGCTTCCTCGAGCACATCCGAACCATAAGCCGTCATAACGATAACCTTCACATCCGGCTGCATGCCGCGTACGAGACGGGCGAGCTGCAGGCCATCCGTACCGGGCATGCGAACATCCGTGATCAGAAGATCCACGGGATGCGATTCCGCGAACACAAGGGCCGCATCGCCGGTATTGACACAATGAACATCAAGTAGGTTATCGACTTTTTTCAGATTTCGTGAAATACTCCACGTCAAATCTTCTTCATCATCGACAACGAGGATTGATTTTTTTTCCGAATTCATCCATTCTCCATAGCTTTTTCCGGATCGACAGCGGCTTAAAAGCAAAGGATATGCCATACTGCCTGTTCGGAAGCCTGCAGGGTATGTGTTGGCCCTCGGCAATGGAAAATAGATTTTTTTCTTCTGTTTTTTATGGAGTTAAGACAGGAAGGAATAGCGAGAAAGTTGTTACAGACAGGTTACTTTTGCCAAAGGCAAAGTATCAGGCGCAGGAAATGAGTAAAAATTTCCCCCGATGGCCAATAATTGACCACCGGGAGCCGAACAGAATGCGCATCCCATGCAGGGTCCATCTCAATGGCCGGAATCAGCCGCTCCTCAGATGGTGATCTGGTACAGCTTCATCTTTTCGCGCAACGTCGAGCGGGAAATGCCCAGTTCGCGCGCTGTGCGAGACTTGTTCCCATTGCATTTTTTCAGCGTCGCTTCGATGTGCAGTTTTTCCATTTCTGCCAGGGAACGGATGGTGCCGTTGCTGTAAACCGTATCGGTTTCCAGGGCAGGCGCCGATACGCTGACACCCTCCTGGTGGCGCAGCTCGCCCGGCAGATGCTCAGGTTTGATGTGCGTATCCGAACAGAGAATGACAGCCCGCTCCATCACGTTTTTGAGCTCGCGGATATTGCCGGGCCAGCGATAGCTGAGCAACAGCTCCTGCGCCGTATCCGACACGCCCTGTATGCTTTTGTTGAACTCGACATTGTTGCGTTCGAGAAAGAGATAAGCCAGCGGGATGATATCCTCCCGGCGCTCGCGCAGGGGGGGCAGTTCGATGACCATGACCTTGAGGCGATAGAGCAGATCATCGCGAAACTCGCCTTCTTTGACCATTTCCTCAAGGTTCTTGTTGCTCGCGGCGATCACGCGCACGTCGATCTGGATATCAGACATGCCGCCGATTCGCCGGAACGTTTGTGTCTCGAGAACGCGCAGAATTTTAGGCTGCAGTGCGAGGCGCATGCTGGAAATCTCATCGAGAAAAATCGTCCCCTGGTTGGCCATTTCGAACAACCCCTTTTTCATCTGCTTGGCATCGGTGAAGGCGCCTTTTTCATGGCCGAAAAGTTCGGATTCGAGCAGATTATCGGGAATGGCCGCGCAGTTGAGCTTGACCAGCGGCTTGTCAGCCCGGGCGCTGAGGTTGTGTATGGCATTGGCCACCAGCTCCTTGCCGGTTCCGCTTTCCCCCTCGATCAGCACCGAGGTCTTGGGCGTCGCCGCCACGATCTTGATCAACCGTTTGACATCCTCCATCACCGGACTTTTGCCATACATTTCCAGGTCCGGCGTGATCTCCCGGTGCTGGCGCCGCAACCGCGAAACTTCCCGCTTCAGGCGCTGGGTTTCCCAGGCCTTATCCACCACGATCTTGACCTCATCCAGCTCAAAGGGTTTCATCAGATAATCATAGGCGCCCATTTTCATGGCATCGACTGCCGGCTGAGCGTTGGTATTCGCGGTGATCATGATCGCCAGTATATCCGGATCGACTTCTTTAATGGTATCCAGCACGGTCAGGCCGCTGCCGTCAGGCAGCTTGAGATCGAGCAGGACGAGATCGATGAGGTCTTTGCGCAGAATATCCTTGGCATCAGTGGTATTGTAGGCAGTGCGCACTTTATAATCCACCTTGCGAAAAACATCCGCAAGGGTTTCACACAGGGCATCGTTGTCCTCAACGATCAAGAGATTAGCCTTGGCCATCCTATTTATCCTCCGTCGGTAGCAATAAGGTAAACGTGGTTCCGACCCCTTTGGTACTGGATACGCGAATATCGCCGCGGTGCTCCTCGATGATGCGGTACACGATGGACAGGCCCAGGCCGGAGCCGTGCGGCTTGGTGGTGAAAAAGGGGTCATAAATCTGTTGTAAATCTTCAGCAGATATGCCCGAACCCGTATCAGAGATGGCGACACGGGCATACTGCATGGCATGTGCAGGTACCGGGAAACGTTGTCCGCGGCGGTCATGCCGGTTGATCGTCGTCGAGACCGTGTCAGCGGTGATCTTGAGCTCCCCGCCCTCGTCCATGGCATCGATCGCGTTGAGAAACAGATTGAAGAGAACCTGTTGAATCTGGTGGTAATCGACATAGATGAGGGGCAGGCCGCGGGCATAATTTTCGACCAGGCGAATATTGCTCTTCTCCATGCGCTGGCGGATCAGCGCGGTCACCTCGTTGACAATATCAGACAAGGGGTAAAATTTACGCACCGGCGGCTTGGGCCGGGCATAGGAGAAGAAAGCGCGCAGCAGCTCGTCCAGCCGGTTCACCTGGCGGACGATGCGGGCAAGATACTCGCGTTTGTTATCCCCCGGCTCGATTTCCTCTTCCAGGGTCTGGGCAACGGTTTTGATGCCAGCCAGCGGGTTGCGGATTTCATGCGCAATTCCCGATGCCAGCACCCCAAGGGAGGCCAGCCGGTCCATGCGGATCACCTCTGCCTGCATCTGCTTGATTTCCGTGATGTCGCGGAAGGAGATGATCGAACCGACTTGCTTGCCGGTGTTGTCGATGCGCGGGCCAACTCGGAAGCCGATGTAAATCTTGCGGTTTTCCGAGGTGTGCAACTCCATTTCCCGGCGCATGTGATTCTGTGAACTGTCGGGATTCTCCAGAGCCAGCTTCAGCAGCCGCGTCTCTTCCGGGCTGAACACCTCATCGAGTCGTTTGCCGAGAACCTGGTCTGAAGTAAAACCGAGAATCTCTTCTGCCCCATTGTTGAACGAGGTGATCTCGTATTCCTGATCGATCGTCATCAGGCCGGAGCCCATGCTCTGAATGATGCTCTCATTGAAATTTTTCAGCTCACGGATCTGCTGCTCGAGCTGTTTCTGCTGCGTCACATCCCTGGAGATACCAACTCCGCCAATGACTCTGCCGTTATCTTTGATCGGGTTCAGGTTCGTGGACAGATATTTGATTTTACCGTGCTTTGTGCGGATACGCATCTCGAAAATGGTCGATTTGCCATCCAGCGTCTTTTTGAATTCCCGCAGCATAACCGGCTTATCTTCCTCAACGATCAAATCCGTAATCGGCTTGCTCAGCCAGTTATCTTTGGTGTAGTCCGTCAACGCAGCAAGCCGTTTGTTGATGAAGAGAAAACGCGCATCGCGGTTGATGGTGAAGATCAGGTCACTGGCGTTTTCGATCAGGTCCTGATATTTGTACTCTGCCTTGCGTATTTTCTTTTCCAGCTCGATGTTGCGCTTCTTCAACTGGTCGAGAATAAAAACATTGTCGATAACGTTGATCAGCTCGCGGCCGCCGAAAGGTTTGACCAGAAAAGCGCTCAACCCCATCTCGAAAAGCTCTCTGCGATCAACCTGGAACTCGGTCTTGGCTGTCAGCATGATCACCGGCACGCTGCGCACCGACTCGTACTTCTCGTTCGTGGCCAGTTCCTGCAACACCTCATAACCGCTTTTCCCCGGCAGCATCCAGTCCAGCAGCATCAGGTGTGGTTTCTTTTCCAGCAAGCGTTCGAGAGCCTCCGGCCCGTTGCTGGCAGAGATGAAACGATAACCGGCTGTTTCGATGATCTTTTTGCCGATCTCGACCATATCCAGATCATCATCGACGAGCAGAATCACCTTATTGCGGCGTTCGCGGTCGAGTTTTTTGTCAAAAGTCGTAAAGCTGTCGCGCGTATATCCGGACAGATAGATCGCGCTTTGCAGGTTCGAAAGACGGTGATTACCCATGGTTGCTTTCTCGCTGTTGAATAAATGTTGTTGCCACGCCGGTGCGCGGCAAAGCCCGTAAACTCTTACCGCACTTTTTCATGAGAAAATGTGCGGCACAAGGAAAACGGGACAGATCGTTGAGAGAGTATATCGGAGTGATCAGTTTCTGGCGAAGATGCAGATGCAATGGAGAGAAAACCGGTCAGAGAAATCGATGTATCGCGTGCGGCTATGGCAAAACCGTAGCCATGTTGGTATCTGTTCAAAAAAGTGAGCATCCGTATGCTGCGAGGATTTCCGGGTAACAACAAGAATCGAATCGTGACATCGGCCGGGCCACTCACTGGGCCAGCATGCTGACTTCGATCGAGGCGTCCTCCCCGTTTTCCGGTATGGAGCCCATCTTCGGCAACGTAAAACTGAAGGTGGAACCTTTGTTGAGCTTACTGGTCACGGACATCTTGCCACCATGCAGCTCGACGATTTCCTTGACCAGAGCCAAACCAAGCCCGGTACCCGTGACATCCCTGACAGCGTCATTATCAGCAGCGCGGTAAAATTTTTCAAAAACGCGTGGCAGAGCTTCTTCTGAAATGCCGAAACCGGTATCTTCCACATCCACGACCACCTCGTCGCTCAATTCCCGCAGACGAATCTCGATTGCGGAATTCTCCGGGCTGTACTTGATCGCGTTGCTGAACAGATTGAGAATAACCTGCTCCATCATGTCCCGGTCCGCATAGACGGTGCCGAGATTCGGCGTTGCCTTAACTGAAACAGCGATGTTTTTGCGTTCCGCCAGGTGCAGATTGACGTCGAGCACTTTATCGACAACATCGCGGATCTGAACAGCCCCGCGCTTGACCTGAATTTTTCCGGCCTCGATTTTGGAAATATCGAGGAATTTATTGATCAGATCGCTGAGGCGGTTGGACTCCTTGAGGATGATGGCGGCGTATTCGACGGCCTGGTCTTTCGTCACGCCATCATCGAGCAACAGCTCGCTGAAACCTGAAATCGAGGTCAAGGGAGAACGCAGTTCGTGGGCGACCATGGAGACCAGCTCGGTCTTCATCTTGTCGATTTCCTTTTCGCGGGTGATGTCGCGCAGGATCGTGACGATGCCGATGGCCTCATCGCTCTCGCCGACGACACGGGCAGCATGCGCCTGCAGATAGATGTCTTTCCACGTCTCCGGATCTTTCAGAGTCAGCTCTGCCGTCGTCGTGTTATCCTGATCGTCTGTCATCGATTCGAGGAAAGCCAGCAACTGCTTGTTTCTGATGATGGTACGAATCGGCTTGTTGACGGCATTTTTCTCATGCACACCGAACAGTTTTTCCGCAACGTTGTTGATCAACAAAATATTGAATTCCGGGTCTGTGACGATAACGCCGTCAGCGATATTGCGGATAATCGTACGGGTTTTATTCTTCTCGCTGATGATTTCATTGAGATTCATACGGTGCAGCCGGCGCAGCTCGAGAGTCATGTAGTTGAAAATCTTCGCCAGGCGCCCGATTTCATCGTTGGAGTTGATATTGATCTTGTGCTCGAATTTGCCGCGGGCGATTTCCGTTGCAGAACGGGTAAAGTGAGCGATGGGACGGCTGATTTTTTTGGAAAGATAATAACTACCCAGAAAAGCGAGCAGTGCGGCCAGAGCGAGAAAGGCGTAGAACAACAGGGTCATGTTCGCAGACCAGCCGCCATTTTGGGTGAAATGGTGCCAGATATACAACCACGTCACCACCAGCGGCAGCACCGATACTGCCAGGGTGATGAAAAAAAGCCTGCGAAAAAGTGTGCGTCGTTTGAAAAACAGAAAGTCTATCATTCAGGTCCCTGTTCTTATGTCCTGCCTGCGTACATTCCCCAGATTTGCGTGCACAACGCATCGTGCACTCCGGCATCCTGCGGGTCATACCGTAAAGCCCCCGGAAGGCCTGCTTTAGTCGTTGACTTCTTCCGGCTGCTCTTCCTCGCTCACCACCTGGTTCCGCCCCCGCTGTTTTGCAATATACAGCCTCTTGTCTGCCACTCCGACAAGGCCGTCAAAGGTCGAGGCGTCATCAGGGAATGTTGCCAGCCCCATGCTGATCGTGATGCGGCCGTTCGGCTGGGTTTCCTCATTGGGGAAGGGATATTCTTCGATCAGGTTTTTCATTTTTTCGGCGACAACAGCAGCGGCTCTTTTATTGGTTTCCAGCAGCACCAGGGCAAATTCCTCGCCGCCATAGCGTGCGGCCATATCGATTTTGCGGATGTTTTCCGAGAACAGCCGCGCGATCTCCTGCAGCAGCATATCACCCGCCTGATGGCCGTGGGCGTCGTTATAACGTTTGAAATAGTCGATGTCGATCATCACAACCGAGATATTGAGCTGGTGTCGCTTGGCGCGGTCGAGCTCCCGGATGAGGAACTCCTTGAAATAGCGGTGATTGTACAACCGGGTCAGGCCATCAGTGATAGCGAGCTGGCGCAGCCGCTCCTTGGCGATTTCCAGTTCAGCGATTTTTTCCGTGAGCTGATCGTGCAATAATTTGATGCGCAGCAGGGATTTTACCCGGGTGAGCAGCTCGAGCTTATTGAAAGGCTTGCTGATAAAATCATCCGCACCGACCTCCATCCCCCGCACTTTGTCTTCGATATCGTTCAGCGCCGTGACCATGATCACGGGAATATAGCGGGTGGCTTCCTCACTCTTTATTTTTTCGCACACATCAAATCCATTCAGTTTCGGCATCATCACATCGAGAAGAATGAGATCGGGGCGCGCGTCCGTCACCATGACCAATGCCTCTTCGCCATCACGCGCTGGGATAACTTCATAGCCAACAGATTTGAGATAAGTCGTAAGAAGTTGGATATTTACCGGGACATCATCGACGACGAGAATCCGGCCTTTTTTCAGGTCTGCTTGCAATGGTGCTCCTCAATGAAGTATAACGTTTCGCAGATTATCACTGTCAGAAATATCGGCCACGGCCAGCTGATACCTGCAGTGATGCCATACCAGATCATAACGGGAAACACGATTTCGTGGGGGAAAGTGGTCGAAAATCGGCCAATAAAGTACGATGAATTCACCTGAGAGTCAAGCAAATTTTCCCGCGGCAAAATGAACAAAATGTTACATAATCAACGATGCAAACAATCGCGTTAACTCCATCCTCTCCGCTCCCGCGGCAGCACACGAGCGAAACGAAACGCCGCCTGACATGCTACTCCACTCCTTGCGCTGTGCACCATGAACCGAGCGGGCACGCTGAAGCGTGCACTACGAACGTTTCATCCTTACTCTGCGTGCAAGTGGACAAACCCGGGGAAAGGAATTTTTCAGATGAATAAGTTACCTGCGTGGTAGAATTAGATAGGAACCAAAGGAAGAGCCTGCAGAGAGATAACAATATTTTAACCGAATAATCTCAGCGACTCTGGAAACTGTTATAGACCGCCAGACAGGTGTTGACATGGATTTGAACCGTATCTCCGGTGTCATGTGCGTAGCCACCGCCGAGGGTGACGGCGAGGGGGGCCTTGTGGCGCTGCGCGAAAGCGATCACCCTGAGGTCCCGCATGCGCAAGCCCTCGATGGTCAGCCCAAGGCTGCCGAGCTGGTCATCGTGGTAAGGATCAGCACCGGCCTGGTAAAGGATGAGATCGGGCGAGAACTGCTGCTCGATCTGTTCAAAGGCATCATCGAGCAGGCGCAGGTAGGTGCTGTCATCGACATCCTTCTCAAGGGCAATATCCAGGTGGCTTTTTTCTTTTGGCGGGTAGAGATCGCGTTGGTGCATGGAAAAAGTGAAGATGCTGCGGTCGCGTTCGAAAATCTTCGCTGTGCCGTTGCCCTGATGCAGGTCCAGATCGACGATGAGCACGCGCTTGCGGGGATGGCGATCGACGAATTTGCGGGCAGCCACTGCCAGGTCGTTGATATAGCAAAAGCCCTCTGCTTTGGCTTCAAAAGCATGATGAAAACCGCCACCGATGTTCACGGCCCACTTGTGCTGCAGTGCCTGATCGACGGTCAGCAGGGTACCGCCGGCAGAAATGCGAAAAAGCTGAACCACTTCCGGAGTCAGCGGCAGCTCAGAGTACATCGTGCGCGCTGTGAGGTTGCACTCGGCCAGGTCCTTGAGGTAAGCCGGCGAGTGCACGAGACGCAGATCATCATCAGAGGCAGGCGATGGCGTGATGAACTCACTGTCCGGAATGTTTTGATCGCGCAGGGCTTTGCGGATCAGACGATACTTGATCAGGGGAAAAACATGGGTACCGAATTCAGTACCCGGAATTTCGAAATAGATGAAAGGCATGGTATCTCGCTTTTTTCCGTACAAAAAATTAAAAGTATAGGAAAGGCGAGCATGAATTCCAATAAAAAAAGAAGCCATCCCACGCCGACTCAGGATGGCTTCTTCGGGTCGGGGATTCAGCAAATCCCCAGGTTACGCAGGTAAAGTCGCCATCAAGGGTCCCCGGGGAGAGGAATTGATGGCGAGGGTTAGGGAGGTTCTTTTCCGGCAGTATGCACGAATTCACATTGCGTGCAACCAAAGTCCGGATACATTTTCAGGCCATGCCGATCAGGCTGATTTCACTTCAGCAGCAGGCACATCTTTTCGCATCGCACGCGAGCCGACGCACACGCTGTGGGCGATCATCGACAGTTCACGCAGGCCGAGAGATTTCGGCAGAAACAGCCGCGTGCCGGCGAGATAAAGTTCGCGCAACTTGCGGTCAGGTACTTCGACAGCCGAGATGACCACCGAGAATGTCTGGCGATTCATCCTGAGGGAGCGCCGCTTTTTTAAAGCCTGCAGGATTTCCAGACCCGTCAGGTCCGGCAGCATATAGTCGAGAATGATGCCATCCACCCGATTGTGCCTGAGATAATCCAGCGCTTCCTTGCCCGTACTGGCTATATCGATTTCCAGCTGTGCTTTCCTGGCATATATTCTGAACAGTTCCTGGTAATCCCGGCTGTCTTCTACCAGAAGTACCTTATACTCATCACCCAGCCTGGTCGTCACATTTGCTCCTTTCCGAAACGGCGCAAACCGCTCCGCCCTGATGTCGTGCCAATTATGCAAGCGCCATGCCGAACTTCAGAATCCGACCCCGAAAACCTGTCTTCAGCACATAAGCTCAATATTTTCAATGAAATTTTTCGTAGTGCCCGAGTGAATCCCTCTATCTGTGAAAAGCCCCTGAACCCACGGTATGTTCAAATCATGTTGCAGCAGGCATCAGGGCAAAACACACAACCATCTGTTACCAAACAAGTTAGCCCGCATGTCACAAAAATCGAACACCTGCCTATTCATGCGAACAGCGGGAAATTACACACCACGCGTGTCCGGATGCCAGATAAATTTGTGTAACTGAAGTTGCATTCTTGCCTTTATTCCATCCGCGAGTATCCATTCTGCCAGCTCCCTGGCGTCCATGGTGGCGAACACAGGCGAGAACAAAATCTCCGGCCCGGCTGTCAGCTCATACTTCTCGATGACCTGTTTAGCCCAATCATAGTCAGCCCGACCCGTGATGACGAATTTGACCTGATCGACCGGGCGCAGGGCAGGAAGGTTGTCCCAGAAAACCTTTTCATGCTCACCACTGCCCGGACACTTGACATCCATGATGCGGATGACACGCTCATCCAGCCCGCGTATATCGCGGTGGCCTCCGGTTTCGATCAGCACGGTATAATCCTGCTCCAAAAGCGCAGCGATCAGCGCGTGGATATTTTTCTGCAGCATGGGCTCGCCGCCGGTCAGCTCCACCAGCCTGCACGGCCAGCGCGCGATATGCTCCATGATTTCCGCCACACGCCACCTGCGCCCGCCGGAAAAAGCATAGGCCGTATCACACCACGTGCAGCGCAGATCGCAGCCAGTGGTGCGGATAAAAATACAGGGCAAACCGGCATAGGTCGATTCACCCTGGATTGAAAAAAACATCTCGCTCAGACGCAGGCTCGCGTCAGTGTCTATCTGTTGTGCCATGGCTCACCATTTTCGTTATCCCTCCTTTTTCACAGAAGACCAGATTGATTCGCAAAGCAGCGTTGCGTGCAGAGACGATCGGGTACACCAAAATTTTGTTCGCCGAAATTCCGGCAGCCCTCCAGCCTGAATGATGAGGTGGGGAGCTGTACCTCGCAAGCGGAATACAGCGCGCCGGCGAAAAAACTCTGGCTATATCTGCTCCAGCGCATGCCGCATCACCTGCAGGGCATAGGTAATTTCATCTTCGGTAAGGACGAGGGGCGGTGCCATACGCAGGACGTTGGAATGGTGCAGTGTCCAGCCAACGATGACTCTTTCGCGTGCGCAGGCTTCGACGAAACGGCGCGTCCTGCCAGCATCCGGAAAATCAATACCGATGAGGCAGCCGAGCCCGCGAACCGCCTGCAAAGCCGGAAAACTGCGTGCCAGGTCGTTGAGTTCGCGCACAAAACGCGCTCCGATCTGCTGTGCCCGGTCCGGCAATCCTTCTCGCTGAATGATCCGCAAGCTGGCATGCCCGGCTGCACAGCAAAGCGGGTTACCGCCAAAGGTGGTGACATGCGAGAGCGGCGGGTTCTGCGCCAGGGTCTGGCTGATCGCTGCCGGCGCGGCAAAAGCTCCCAGCGGCAGCCCGCCGCCGAGGGCCTTGGCCAGCACCATGACATCCGGCTCGATCTGCCAGTGTTCAGCGGCGAACAGTTTGCCGGTACGGCCAAACCCCGTCATCACCTCGTCGAAAATCAGCAAAGCGCCGGTTTCCCGTGTCCGGCGACGCAGTGCCTGCATGAACTCGTCATCCGGGATGCGCACCCCTGCCTCGCCCTGCACCGG
>DRLW01000142.1 GCA_011375275.1 Bacteroidota bacterium | reverse complement strand
TGTGCTGGTAATTCCCGAAATTCTTCGGAACTTGTCAAATCGCAAACCGAATTGGACGGATTATTCCATCCCGATTGTGCTGGAATCCTGCTGGGTCGCGGGCTGGGCTGCCTGATGCTTCAGCATGACGCGCAGCTTGTTCAGGCTCAGGCCGATGATTTCCGGCTGAAACGGTGAGAAATCTTTCTTTTCAAGCTCGCGCGCCAACTGCCGGGTGTTGCCGGTGATCTGGACATCCAACTCAGCGGTTTTTCCGGCAATATTCCTGGTTTGGATTTTCTTTATACCCCGGATAAAAAACTTCAGTTTGTTGATGAATTCAGTGAGTTCAGAGTAGGATGAAAACCCCATCACGGTCATCGTCAGAGTGGTGCTGTTGTAAAATTCCTTGCGGCCACGTTCCGTAATTTTTGCGAGCAGTTTAGTCGCCAGTTTGCGCGAGGCCTTTTCGATCGCCAGCGTGCCGCCGGTAATCTCATCGATATGCGGGACAGCAGCACGTTCGCTCGAAGACGCGATGATTCGCGCGACATCTGCCTTCACCGCCCGGACAGAGACCGTCGCCTGGCAGGATTTCATTCCACCGAGGTTGAAACCCGTGGCAACGCGTGAGACGGCTTTGCCGGTAATGATAATTTCCGCATCCTGATAGGCTGCGATCGCAGCGGCGGCACGGGTGTCGCCGGACAGCGCAGCGATGATTTCGTCTTTCTTGCGGTTTTCCTTCACCAGAGCAGGATCGATGACTTCAAAGCCATTGTTTTGAAATTCTTCGATCATGGTGTTTTCAGCCGTGGTCATATCCACAGAAAAATACGCCCATCTGTCTGCACCGGTGATGTTCTGTTCTTCGATGAGCAGCATGACTCTTGGATTGCCCATTTTATCGAGAAGATCGCGAAGCTGTTGCTCATCATTTTCAAGGCTGGTGAGATCGACGACCGCACGGATGGTGACTTCGTAGCTGTCGTACGGGCCCGGGCCTTCTTTCAATATTTCATAGTTCGAAACATAACCGCGTGACCAGCTCAGAATATTATCTTCGACCATCTGAAAATTCTGCACCAATGTTTCAGAACGGATGTTGGTGCCCAATGCTTCCTGTACTGCCTTGCGCAGAGCATCGTCGATGGCCTGATCGCGGGCAGCACCGACATCATTGTTCAGGATACTGCCGAGTCCTTTACTGGTGACTTCAGCCGTTTGCCCTGTGGCTGCTGTTGTCCCGAGCAGAAGGATACACCAAAACAGGATATTTTTAATCACAGTAAACTCCCTTTACGTGTACAGAATAGTTCGCTGGTTCAGCGAAACTCAAGGCGGAGAGCATTCTGAAACTGCCGGATCGCCAACAGCGCATCTGCGCCGGTCATCGTACCTGCAGGCCTGAACTCGCCGCTGATGGTTTCCGCCTTCAAGATGCCGCGATCCACCATCAGAGCCATGGCGTTATAAGCGTAGTGGCTGGAGTTGACATCAGGAAAACGTGACGGTTCGCCGATATATTTGCGTGCCAGGGATTCGTCTGCGGTTGCAAGGACGAGAATTTTCTGCATCACCTGCGCATAGTTGGCACGGGTGATCGTCTGGTCGGGGCGGAATGTGTGGTCCGGAAATGGCTCCATGCCGCCGATACGCACGATTTCATAAATCCAGTTTTTGGCCCAGTGGCTATCGACGTCGGTCATGGCTTTGGCCTTTTCAACCCAATCTGCCTGAAATCGCAGGGGATCGTCCGGAGTTTTGAAGGATGTATCATAGTTTTTTTTGCGCCGTTTTTCGAAAACTTCACGAAGTTTCATCTCCTCGATCAGTAACACCGCAAGATCTGCCCGGTCGATCTCATCGATGAGGGCGATCTTCATACCGATCTTCGTGCCCGGAGCCGCCCGCTGGATTTTCTGCATCATCTCCCACTGGTCGTTTGCTTCCTTGGCATAGTCTCCTTTCATGGAAACGACTTTGCTGAAGGCATTGGCCGCTTTCATGAAATCATAGGCTGCCTTGTAGGTCAAGCCCAGGTAGTAATACGGTTTCGGGCTGCCCGGATCGATACGGCTGGCAAGGCCGAATTCTTTCGCAGCTTTTTTTACCCATTCATTTTTCTTGCCCTTGCGCTCAAGGGTGAAAATCCTGCCGCGGATAACGCGGGATTCGAAACTCTTTTTGTTCTTCTTCAACGCTTTGTTGACCAGGGAGTGCGCCTGCTTGAAATCCTTGCTCATTGCCGCGGCCAGGGCCATGCCGGCATAGGCTTCCGGATAATCCGGGTCCAGGTCGAGAGCGCGTTGAAACTCTGCGCGGGCGTCATCGATGCGGTTGTCGTCGAGAAGGCGCATGCCCATTGTAAAATGGTTATCCGGCGTGTCGAGAACGGATTCTTTTTCCACGCGTTTAGGGCCGCAACCGATGAGCAGCACAGCCGTCAACGCATAGACAAAAAAAGGCAAGAGCCCCTTGTTCTTTTTCATTTATATCTCCTGCATTGGCGCAAAATCCATAACCAGAAAATCAATGAGTTAAAAAAAGCCGTTCCTGGTTATCCACTTACCTCAGCAGGGTTGCATTTTTTTAACCAGACGGCGTGACAACAGCACGAGCCTACGCCGGAACCGTCATTCCGGTTTCCCCG
>DRLW01000141.1 GCA_011375275.1 Bacteroidota bacterium | reverse complement strand
CTGGTCATCGCCGGCATGTTTCTCGCTGTCGGGCTGATCCTGATCAACTCGCCCTCGCCCATGCTGATCGCCGTGGGCATGTATCTGCCCTTCAGCGCCACAGCCGCAATTTTCGTCGGCGGGCTGATCAAGTGGCTGCTCGACAAATCGCTGGAAAAAGAAAAAATCGACTCCGCCGGCAAGGATCAGGCTGAAAATACCGGTATTCTCATCTCTTCCGGGCTGATCGCAGGAGAGGCGCTCATGGCTGTCGTCCTGGCGCTGATTTTCGGCGTGCTCGACTACTACGAAGCCGGGTTCCAGCTACGCGACTTCGGTGCAGAAAACCCAAGCGCGTGGGCCGGGTTACTCGCCTTCATCGCCCTGGGATGGTTTCTGGTGAAAATCCCGCTGCAGCGTGCCAAAGGCTCGTGATGCCTGCTGGATATCTTTGCAAAGCCCCGGGGGAAAGATGCTCCCGGGGCTTTTTTGTGCGAAACCAGACGAAAGGCGCTAACTGCTGCCATAGAATATCATCAGTGCTTTTTTTTGAACCGCCGAGGCGCCAGGGCCGCGAAGAAAACAAGGTTACATGCCGGGCCGGAGACTGCTGGAATCGGTTTTTATTACACTTCGGCACTGGTTGTCCCCTTAACTCAGCACGGTTGCATTTTTCAGCCAGACCGTGTGACAACCGCCCGTGCCTACCCCCGAACGGTCATTCCGGTTTCCCCGCAGGGGAAGACCGGAATCTCCCAGACTCAGGCACGGGCCCGAAAAGATGAGATTCCGGCACTGCGCTTCGCTTGGCCGGAATGACAGATGCCGGTAGCTGAGCCGAGCCCGGTTTGCTGAGTTAACTGGATACCCGGACACTTCAGCTTTCTTCGCGCTCTTCGCGCCTTAGCGGTGAAAACAAAATTTATCCGCGCTTCAGACCAAAGCTGTGAAAACGAGACTGACCATGAAAAAGAACACCATCATCCTCATCCTGGTTCTGATCATTTTCTTCCTGATTTACTTACTGCTGAAACAAAAACGACAGCTTGAAACCCTGCAGGCACAGTTGCAGCCACAAACCGAAGCCCCTGCAGACCGGCCGCCGGATATCGAAAGAGAGCTGACCATCATCCCGGATGACCCCGGACTGCCGGCGGGCTCCAACACTGAAATCGTCGAGCACACATACTACACGCTCTCTTATGCAGAAGAGTTTGAACAGCCCGAGTGGGTGAGTTACAAACTGCTGGATGATTACCTCACCGGAGAGAAATTCAAACGCCGGGATAATTTTCGCGCTGATCCGGCTGTGCCCACGGGTTCGGCCACACCGGCGGACTACAAACGCTCCGGGTATGACCGCGGCCACCTGCTGCCTGCCGCTGATATGCCGTTTTCGCGCCAGTCCATGTCTGAAACGTTTTTCATGAGCAACATGAGCCCGCAGAAACCGCAGTTTAACCGCGGTATCTGGAAGAAACTCGAGGAGCAGGTGCGCACGTGGGCGCTGGAAAACGAGGAGCTGTATATCGTCGTCGGGCCGGTTCTGCAACCAGGCCTGCCGAAAATCGGCAAAAACGGAGTCAGCGTGCCGAGTTACTATTACAAAGTCCTGCTCGACCTCAAGCGCCCGGAGATCAAAGCCCTCGGTTTTTTGATGGAAAACGACAAAATCGATGGCAGCTTCTTTTCCCGCGCCGTCCCGATCGACTCCATCGAAGCGCTCACCGGCATCGACTTCTTTCCGCTTCTGCCCGACAACTTAGAGCACCAGCTCGAGTCCACCCTCGATACCCTGGCGTGGATGAACTGACCTGCCGGCTGTGATGCGCAGGGGTGCTGAGCACCACGTTCAGCAATTTTGCTCTTTGCATCTGCGGTAAAACTTTTTTATCTTGCGCATCGCTGCCGCAACAAACCATTCATCCCGTTCTGTCCCGTGCTCGCGAAACACGGGATACTGAAAATTCTCTTTTCGGATACCGGCAGACGTGCGTATCGTGCTGCACACAGCCCGAATGCTCCGGAACTATTGAATTTTTCAGGTTATCGACAAAGTGCAAATCACATGAAAATTGCTGTTCTGCTTTCAGGCGGCGTTGACAGCTCCGTCGCTCTGTCCCTGCTCTCCCGTGAATTCCCCGGACGCGTCACCGCATTTTATCTGAAAATCTGGCTCGAAGACGAGCTGGCCTGGATCGGTGACTGCCCGTGGGAGGATGACCTCAAACACGCCCGCGCCGTATGCGAACAGCTCGGCGTGCCCCTGGAAATCGTCCCTCTGCAGAGCGAATACCACGCCCGCGTGGTCGAACACACCATCAGCGAGCTGCGTGCCGGGCGCACACCCAGTCCGGACATTCTCTGCAACCAGCGCATCAAATTCGGGGAATTTTTCAGTAAAATCGACGACAGTTTCGATAAAGTTGCCAGCGGTCACTACGCCCGCATTCTCGAACGCGAAGGCGTGTTTCATCTCCTGCGCGCGCCAGACCCGGTAAAGGATCAGACCTACTTTCTTTCGCACCTGAACCAGCAACAGCTCAGCCGGGCGCTGTTTCCCATCGGTCATCTCACCAAGGCTGAAGTGCGCACGCTGGCGCAGGAGCTGGATTTGCCCAACAAAGACCGCAAAGACAGCCAGGGGATCTGTTTCCTCGGTAAAATCCGCTACCCCGAGTTCGTGCGCTTTCATCTCGGCAACCGCGAGGGTGAAATCATCGAGAAAGAGACCGGTGCGGTGCTGGGTACGCACCAGGGCTACTGGTACTATACCATCGGCCAGCGCCAGGGGTTGGGGCTGGGGAACGGCCCGTGGTTCGTCGTTGCCAAGGATACGGAGAGCAACGTCATCTACGTCTCCCATCGCGATAACTACACGGCAAATGCCCGCAACGAGCTGACCGTAGCCGCAGTCAACTGGGTTGCCGGAACACCGGAAAAAACCAGCCTGCAGTGCAAGCTGCGCCACGGCCCGGACCTGGTTTCCTGCGAGATCGCCATCCTGCCGGATAACCGGGTGCACGTCCGCCTGGCTCAGGAGGATACGGGTATCGCTGCAGGGCAGTACGCTATCTTTTATGATGATGAGGAATGCCTGGGCGGCGGG
>DRLW01000140.1 GCA_011375275.1 Bacteroidota bacterium | reverse complement strand
GGCGCCGGCACCGGCCTGTTGTTTATTTTGCGCTGGTTCTGGTGGCGCATCAACGCGTGGAGCGAAATCACGGCCATGGTGGTGTCCTTTGTTCTGGCGCTCTATTTTCAGCTCGTACACAAGCAGGTTCTCGGATATCCGGAACTGTCTGCCTCGACTCAGTTGCTGCTCGGCGTGCTGTTGACAACCGCGGCCTGGGTCGCCGTCACGTTGCTGACGCCGCCGGCTGAGGAAGAGACGCTTTTCTCATTTTACCGGTTGGTGCAACCCGGCGGCCCGGGGTGGCGACAGGTGCTGGAACGTGCTGAACAAGCAGGGGAGACCGTGTCCTCTGAGCGCGAAGGATGGGATGTGCCGGTTGGCATTCTGTGCATGGTGCTGGGTACTTTTGCCATCTATGCAGCCCTGTTTGCGGCCGGCAGTTGGATTTACGGGCGTACGACCATGGCCATGGGCCTGTCGCTGATCGCGGTGATTGCGACAGCATTGTTGTGGCGTAGCTCGCGGCGGCTGCTCATTCGCGGATAGCGGGCGCATTTATTTGGTGGATTCGTGACTCCAGAGTTCCCCGACGGCGGGTTTCAGCCGTATGCAGAATGATCGGATATCCGGAGCAGGAGGAGGGGAGCGGAAAGAGAGAAGCCGGAGTGCACGCCCCGGCATTTTTCCGGCACAGCGCCTCGCCGACGAATTATTCCGAAAAAAAGGGAACCCCGGACGTGCCTGCTGGTTAAAGGAGAAAAGCTGACCCTCCCTCCGATGGGCTCCGTCGTTTTTCCTCCTTTTTACGGCGGGGCCTTTTTTTATCCTGCTCCCTGCATTTTATCCTGTCCGCATGACCGGCCTGCCCTCTTTCATACTGAAGACAAACGTTTTCCCCTTGCGCGGCACGTTGTTGAAAACCGCTTCTGCCAGCGGGTCTTCGATGTGTTGTCGCACCAGCCGCTGCACAGCACGGGCACCCTGGCGCGAGGCTTTCAACGCTTGCGCGACGAAAAATTTCCTGCACGCTGGTGTCAGGCTGATGCTGATGTTACGTTCCGCCAGATTTTCATTGAGCTTTCTGATCCGCTGCGCGATGATCTCTGCCAGCTCCTTTTCTCCCAGCGCTTTGAACAGCAGAATTTCATCGATGCGGTTGCTGAATTCTGAGCGGAAAAACGGCTGGATCAGCTCGCGTGCGTCCGCTGTGCCGGGGGTGCCGTTTTTTTCAGGCAGAAAACCCAGAGGTGACCGTGCAGCACTTTCCGCGGAGATCAGGTTCGAAGTCATGATCACGATGGTGTTGGAAAAATCCACCGTATTGCCATGCGAATCCGTCAGCCGGCCATCGTCGAAGAGCTGCAGCAGGATATTGAAAATCGACGGGTGGGCTTTTTCGATTTCGTCGAGCAAAATCACCGAATAGGGCCGGTGGCGGATGGTTTCAGTGAGATGTCCGCCGTCCTGAAAACCGACGTATCCCGGCGGCGAACCGATGATTTTGGCGATGGAGTGTGCTTCGGAAAACTCCGTCATGTCCAGGCGCACCAGTGCCGATGCTGAGCCGAAGAGAATTTTGGCCAGCGCCTGTGCCAGCGCGGTTTTGCCGACACCGGTCTGCCCGAGGAAAAGGAAAACCCCGACCGGCCCCTCGTGCCCGTCGATGCCGGCACGGCGGCGGCGGATTGCCCGCGCCAACGCGGCGATGGCTTCATCCTGCCCGACGATTTCTCGCCCGAGAGCCTGCTCCAGCTTGCGCAGCAGGTTTTTCTCCGACCGGTTCAATGCCTCCACGGGAATGCGTTTCCACGAAGCGATCACCTCCTGCACCATGCGCCGGGTAATCACGCGTGGTGAGGAGCCGTTGCCTTTGAAATCGCTGAAACGCGCCTGCGCTGCCGCCTCGTCGAGCAGGTCGATGACTTTATCCGGCATCGACCGTTCAGGAATGTGCCGTTCTGACAGGGCGATGGCTGCCTCGATGGTCTTGCGCGGAATACGGACTTTGTGATAGCGTTCGTACTGGCGTTTGATGCCCAGGGCGATGGTGAGCACCTGCTCCGAGCTTGGCTGTTCGATGCGGATGGGTTGGAAGCGCCGGGCCAGGGCTTTATCTTTGGCGATGTAGCGCTGGTATTCCTGTGAGGTTGTCGCGCTGATGCAGCGCAGTTCCCCGCGTGCCAGGGCCGGTTTGAGAATGTTGGCTGCATCCAGCGAACCCTCCGATGAACCAGCGCCGACCAGCGTATGGACCTCATCGATGAACAGGATGATGTTCGGCTGCATGGCCACGGCTTCGAGGATTTTTTTCAGCCGTCCTTCGAATTCACCACGGTATTTTGTGCCCGCGACCAGCAGGGGCAAATCCAGGCGCATGATGATCTTGTCATTGAACCAGGAATGCAGCTCGCGATTGACGATTTTCTGTGCCAGCCCTTCGATGATTGCGGTTTTACCCACGCCTGCTTCTCCGATGAGCAGAGGGTTGTTTTTGCTGCGCCGGCTGAGAATACGGGCAACCTGCTGCAGTTCGCTCTCACGGCTGATGACCGGCGACAGCCGGCCGATCATCGCGGCCTCATTGAGGTTGACGCAGAACTGCCGCAGGATGCTCGCAGGCTCCTGGGCGCGCCGGTTCTTGTAGCGTGAGTAGGAAAAGCGCTTCTGCCTGGGGCGAAAAAGGCTGTTGTGCAAATCAGGGTTGTCGTTCCGTGGCAGCCTGCGGGCGAAGATGCGTTTGTAAAAAGGAATCTTCTGTGGCGGGGAGGCGCCGTCGTCTTCCGGTTCTCGGTTATAGTTGTTTTTTGCCATGAGTCGTGCTCCGTCCTGGACGTCATTTGAGGAGTTCGGTTGTTTGTAGTCTTGTTCCGGCGCATGCGGTCGGCGGCCTGTCTTACCGGCGAGGCAGGATAGTGATGTTTTATACCGGCAGTTATGCTGATTAGCGACTCGGGATTGCAGTTTTTTTAAGATTTTACACCAATGTCACGCCGGTCAGCAGGGCCGGAAGAGCACAGGATAGCCGCGCCGGCACAGAACACCATGATTTTTATTGCTTTTCATGTTATTCTTTGCATATTGTAGGCGTCCGCCTGAAGCGGGCAGGTGCTGCGATCTATAGGATGTGCTGCTTTTTTTCGACTTATTCTCAACGCCGCTCAGGGCTGCAAAACAACGTTTTGGTTAAGCCGGGCTCTCGTCACGCCGCTTCCGGATGTGTGACACAGACACGGTGCTCCGCGTCGAAGCAGGAAAGATCACCACAAAGCGTCTGATTGAATTCACCATGCAAACTCAACCGTATCTATCAATTGCCGGTTCGATTCTGATACTTTTTCTCACCTACGTGCTGATCAGTACCGGCTGGAAAAGCTATAAAGATGACATGGGCTGGCGTTGGGTCATCGTCCTGATCCTGGCCCTGGCCTCGTACATCGGCATCGGTGTCAAAAGCGGCGCTTTTGTTTACATGTGGGAGCATATCGTTGCCTTTGTCAATTCACCGCCGTGGCGCACCGAGGAGGGTGAGGAAAGCACCTCGTACGTACCTGGACACCATACCCCGAAGTTATTTTCAGCTCAACAGCAAGCCCCTGGACTGGACTTATGTCAGCACAATCTCTCGAACTACCCGGAACAGACAACCCCCTCACTCTGAAGCTCGACCCCGCCGAGTGGCGCCATACGGCACGCGACTTTCTGCGCTATTACAACATCTCCGCTGCAACGGCCTGCTCCATCGATAAGCTCGGTGAAGTCCTGCAGGCTTTTATCGCCATCCCCTACGAGAATCTCAGTAAAATCATCAAATTCAACCAGAAGCACCAGGACGCCGACCTCCTGCGTCTGCCTGATGAAGTGTGGCAGGATTTCCGCCGTTTTCGCCTCGGTGGCACCTGTTTTTCGTTGACGTTTTTTCTGGATGCTGTTTTACACGAACTCGGTTTTACCACCTACCCGGTGATGGCGCGCATGAACACAGGGCCAAACCGACACTGTGCGCTGATCATACTGCACGAGGGAGAGCACTACCTCGTCGATCCCGGCTATGTTCTCGATGTGCCGCTCCTGCTGAAAAAAGAAGGGGCCATGCTGCACCGCAGCGCTCATACAGGTGTGATCGTCAGTCCTGCCCGGGAAGACGAAACCTTCGATGTCTGGACCTTCAACCGCGAAAACCGCACCTGGCGCTATGCCTTCCGCGATGTTCCGGTTTCCCGCCAGGCATTTCTGCAACACTGGCTGGATTCTTTCGCATGGAATGGCATGAACGCTCTCTGCCTTACCCGCAACCAGCGCGACAAATTGATCTACATCCGTGAGAACTATTTTCGCGAAACAGGACTCGAGGGCAAGCGGCAAAACTATATGGAAGGCAACCGCGAACAGATCATCGAGCAGGTTTTCGGCATCCCAGCGCAGGTGATTGAAGAAGCGGATAAAGCTCTGGAGCAGTTGCGAGAGCGGCGCGGTATCCCCAAAGCGCGGAGCAGGTAACCATGTCCGTTGCAGACGAACCTATCCCTGTCAAATTTTTCACGGCCGTGCTGTTCGTCGTCCGGGAGCAGGCGGACAATGCGCGCGAAAAACTGCAGCAGCATTTCGGGCCAACAGACTATGTCTCGCCGGCTTTTCCGTTCCAGTGTGAGGAGTACTATGCCCGGGAAATGGGCACGCCGATCCGGCGTATCTTTTTCAGCTTCCGCGAGCTGATCGATCCGGCTGCGCTGGCCGAAAGCAAGTGGCTCTGCCACGACATCGAGCAGGAGCTGGCACAGGCGGGCAAGCGCACCGTGAATATCGATGCCGGATATCTCGATTATCACAAAGTCGTGCTGGCTTCTTTCAAGGGTAATAATCAGAAAATATATCTCGGCCGGGGGGTGTACGCAGATATGAACCTGCTCTACGGCAAGGGCAGTTTTTCGCCTTTCCCGTGGACTTTCCCGGATTTTCGTGATAAAACGTATGAGCCGGTTCTGCTGCACATGCGCTCCTTGTACAAGGGGGCTGTACGCCACATACTGGCAGAAAAACAACGCGGCACGGCTTCCGATGAAGCACAAAAGGCTGAATCCGCCGGAGAGAGCCCGCCGGCCGGAGATGGCGGTTGAATTGTGACACAAACATTTCGAATTGATCCCGGCTTGCCCGGCGCTGCGCGCTGATGAGTAATCCGGGACAGGTATGCAAACATTTCAAGGTTATATGACTGACAGAGTAAGAGAGGAGCGATGAGCAAGAAAAACAAAAGTGCCGGCAGCAAGGTGGAGGAGATAGCGCTGGCAAAGTCGCCATTTGACATGATCTATCCGCCGGAAGAGAAATTGAAAACTTTGGTCGTCGATAATTTCCCGGCTCTGGGTAAACTGGCGGCAATGCGTTTTCTCGAGTGGGTACAGCAGAATCCCGGCGGGGTTATTTCTCTGCCCACGGGTAAGACCCCGGAGCATTTCATCAAGTGGGTGGTGCACCTTCTCGACAACTGGGGGCACAAAGGGATCAACGCCGAGCTTGAAGCCAATGGTGTCGATCCGGCGATCAAGCCTGATATGAAAAGTTTGCACTTTGTGCAGATCGATGAATTCTATCCGATCAACTCGCGGCAGCACAACAGTTTCTATTTTTATGTCAATCAGTTTTATATCGATGGTTTCGGGCTTGATCCGAAGAAGGCTCTGCTGATCGACAGCTCTTCCATCGGTCTGCCGCATGGCGAAACACTCCAGAGCATCTGGCCGGATAATACGGTCGATCTGACCCTGCGCTACAGGCCGGGGAAGAGATTGCAGGAACGCAAGCAGAAACGTGTGCTCGAAGAGATCGACCAGTGGTGCCAGCAGTACGAAGAAAAAATCCGCAGCCTCGGTGGTATCGGCTTTTTTCTCGGAGGGATCGGCCCGGACGGGCATATCGGATTCAACGTGCGTGGTTCGGATCATTTTTCAACCACCCGCCTGACGCCAACCAACTACGAAACACAGGCTGCCGCTGCCGGCGATCTCGGTGGAATCGAGGTGTCGCGCACGCGGCTGGTCATCACCATCGGGCTGGGCACGATCACATACAACCCGGACTGTGTGGCGGTGATCATCGCAGCGGGCGAGGCCAAAGCCCGGATCGTTGCAGACGCTGTGCAGAAAGAGAAGCATGCGCTCTATCCGGCGACAGCTTTGCAGAGCTTGCCCAATGCCCGCTTTTACATCACGACCGGGGCAGCCAAGTTGCTGCAAAAGCGCCAGCTCGAGTTGCTGGACAAGCAGGAGAACATCGCCGACGCGACGGTGGAGAAAATTTTCATCGACCTGGCTGAGGAAAAAAGGAAGCGCATCAAAGACCTCAGTGGCAAGGATGCCCGGAGCAGCAAGGCCGCAACCCTGGTGCTGGAAAAGCGCCCTGAGCCCCTGCCCGAACTGCTCGAACTGGCCCACAGGCGGCTGGAAAGCAAGATGAAGCGCGGCCTGAGTGTGCTGGAAAATACCCGCTTCCTGCACACAGAACCGCACCACGACGACCTGATGCTCGGCTATCTGCCGTGGATCGTACGCCACACCCGCCTGGCATCGAATACACACTATTTCGCCTGCCTGACCAGCGGTTTCACGGCGGTGACCAATAAATTCATGAACCAGAAGCTGGACTACCTCGAGCATTTCATCAACACGCAGGAGTTCGTGCAGTTGATGCAGGACGGCTACTTTGAGCCGGACAATATCGTCGGCCGCAACCGAGATGTCTGGCAGTATCTCGATGGCGTGGCAGCGAACAGCGGCACCATGAAACGCAACGGCATCGCACGCCGGCTGCTGCGCGATCTGATCGCTGTGTATGATGAGTTCGATCTTGGCAACCTCAAAGACCGCATCATCGAGCTGAAGAGCTATTTCGAGACGCAGTATCCCGGGAAAAAAGACCTGGGATATATCCAGAAGCTGAAAGGCATGAGCCGCGAATATGAGGCTGAGTGCCTGTGGGGCTATTTCGGCTGGAGCTGCGAGTATGTCCGCCATCTGCGGCTCGGTTTTTATACCGGGGATATTTTCACCGAGGAGCCGACGGTCGATCGCGACGTACTGCCCGTGCTCAGCCTGCTCAAAGAGGTGCAGCCCGATGTCGTTACCGTTGCCCTGGACCCGGAGGCCAGCGGACCGGATACACACTACAAGGTGCTGCAGGCGATCAGCGAAGCGCTCAAACGCTATCAGCATGAAAGCGGCCGCTCGGATATCAAAGTGTGGGGATACCGCAATGTCTGGTACCGGTTTCACCCTTCGGAAGCCAATATCTTCGTGCCGGTATCGTTGAATATGTTTTCCATCATGCAGAGTTCGTTTATGAACAGCTTTCTGTCGCAGAAAGATGCCTCCTTCCCGAGCTATGAACATGACGGCCCCTTTTCGGAGCTGGCGCAGAAAATTCAGGTTTCACAGTACCAGAAGATCAAGACAGCGCTGGGCAGGGAGTGGTTTTACGAGTACCCCAGTCCGATGGTGCGAGCCACGCGCGGCCTGGTATTTCTGGTGGAGATGACGCTGGAAGAGTTTTACGCGCACAGCCGTGCGTTGAAGCAGTTGGCCGAAAACCGATGAGGCCGTTTGCAACGCCGTGGCTGCAGGCACCGTCTGATGTGCCGGTGTGAGCGCGCACTCTTGCGGGTGAGGCATGGAATCGCCTCACCCGGCCGGTGTTTGGCCTCGCCGGTTGGCAGTCGCTGGTGGTTGCACCTCTGCGGCCGGCACGCATCGCGCGCAGGAGCATCGGCAAAAACCGCAATTCTGCGATGTTCACAAACTCACACTTCGCGCAGGGAAAATTAATTTTTCAAAGTAAAAACTTTTTCAGAAAACTGACGTTCAACCCTGATCACCTGCAGTTTACCCTATCAAAATAATTTTACGGAGGAACCATGTTAAGCCGACGTTTTCTGGCAGTGCTGACCCTGTTTCTTGTGTCTGGTATTGCCCTCGTTGCCGGTGAAAAGTCCGGCCTGAAAATTTCTTATGAGAAATACACTCTGCCGAATGGCCTGGAAGTCATTCTGCATGAGGACAAGAGCGACCCCATCGTCGGTGTTGCGATTCAGTTTCATGTTGGCTCCAATCGCGAGGAGCCGGGCAAAACCGGCTTTGCTCACCTGTTCGAACACATGCTTTTTCAGGAGTCTCAGCATGTCGGGCAGGATCAGTTTTTTAAAAAAATACAGGAAGCCGGCGGTACCCTGAACGGCGGCACCTGGTTTGACGGCACGGTGTACTACGAAGTGGTGCCGAAAAATGCGCTGGAAACTGTTCTCTGGCTCGAGTCTGACCGCATGGGCTGGCTGCTGAGCACGGTGACGCAGGAAGCTCTGGCCAACCAGCAGGATGTCGTGCAGAACGAGAAGCGCCAGCGCGTCGATAACCGGCCGTACGGGCATACCAACTATGTCGTGCACAAACTGCTCTATCCAGAAGGCCATCCCTATAACTGGCAGGTTATCGGCTCTCTCGAAGACCTGAAAAACGCCACGCTGGAAGATGTGCGTAATTTTTACAAGAGATGGTATGGCCCGAACAACGCCACCATGGTGATCGCCGGAGATTTCGACAAGAATGAAGTGAAAAAGCTGGTCGAAAAGTATTTCGGTGAGATCAAAAGAGGCCCTGAAGTTGAAAAGCCCAAGCCCATGCCGGTCAGCCTGAGCGAGACCAAACGCGCTTTCCACGAAGATAATTTTGCACGCTCGCCGGAGCTCAACATGGTTTTTCCCACGGTTGAGCAGTTCAACAAAGATTCCTATGCACTCGACATCCTCGCCGAGCTGCTCTCCGACGGCAAAAAGGCCCCGCTGTACAAAGTCATCGTTGAGGAGAAAAAACTGGCTCCCTCGGTGAGCGCATACCAGAACAGCATGGAAATCGCCGGCTCGTTTCGCGTGCGCGTACGTGCGTTCCCGGATAAAAATCTGACGGATGTGGAAAAAGCTATTTTCGAAGGCTTTGCCCGTTTTGAAAAAGACGGCTTCACGGATAAGGACCTGTCGCGTATCAAAGCCGGGCTGGAGACCCAATTCTATAATGGTATCTCCAGTATTCTCGGTAAGTCCTTCCAGCTCGCACAGTACAACGAGTACGCCGGCTCACCGGATTTTATCACCCAGGATATTCAGAACACACTGGACGTCACTTCTGATGATGTCTGGCGCGTGTACAATACGTATATCAAAGGCAAGCACTATGTGCTGACCAGCTTTGTGCCCAAAGGCAAAGTCGATCTGGTCGCTGAAAATTCCGAGCGTTTCCCTGTGGTAGAGGAAAAGATAACGGCCACCGATACGCCGGCAGAAAACAAGCAGACCGCTGCAAAAATCGATGTGCCGAAAATTCCCTCCAGCTTTGATCGCAGCGTAGAGCCGAAAAAAGGACCGGCGCCTGAGGTCAAAATACCGAAGGTCTGGACACATACCCTGAAAAACGGCCTGCGTGTGTACGGCATCGAGCATAATGAGCTGCCGCTGGTGAATTTCTCCATGAGCCTGAAGGGTGGGCTGCTGCTCGATGATCCTGAAAAAGTCGGTGTCGCCAATCTGATCACCGACATGATGATGGAAGGCACGAAAAACAAGACCCCACAGGAACTGGAAGAAGCTATCGACGAGCTGGGCGCTTCGATCAGCATGTACACCACGCGCGAGTCGATCGTCATCAGCGCCAACACCCTGTCTTCCAAACTGAAAGATACCTGGGGACTGTTCCGCGAGATACTGCTCGAACCGCGTTGGGATGAAAAAGAGTTCGGGCGCGTCAAAGCGCAAACTCTGGAGTCGATCAACCGCCGCGGTGCCAACCCCTCTGTCATCGCTTCGAATGTTTTCAACCGCCTGCTCTACGGTGGCGACCACATCCTCGGCTATGCGACCATCGGCACACGCGAGTCGGTTGAGAAAATCGTTCTCGACGACCTGAAGGCTTATTACGACAGGAATTTTTCACCTTCAGTCGCCTATATCACTGTTGCCGGCAATATCTCCAAGAAAGATGCGATCAAGCTGTTTGATGATCTGGAGAAAAGCTGGCCGGCGAAGCAGGTCGATTTCCCGCAATACGATATCCCCAAGCCGGGAGACAGCGCAAAGCTGTATTTTGTCGATGTCCCCAATGCCAAGCAATCGCAACTGCGCGTCGGCTATCTGGCGCTGCCGTACACCCATCCGGACTACTATCCGGCCACGGTGATGAACTACAAGCTCGGTGGCAGCTTCAGCGGTGTGCTCAATCTGATCCTGCGTGAGGAAAAGGGTTATACCTATGGCGCCCGTTCCGGCTTCTCCGGCTCCCTCTATCCGGGACCGTTCACAGCCTCGACCGGCGTGCGTTCAAACGTGACCTATGAGTCGATGCAGATCATCAAAGACGAGCTGGAAAAATACCGCCAGGGCATCTCTGAAGCGGACCTCGAGTTCACCAAAAATGCTCTGATCCTGGCCAACGCCCGCCGCTTCGAAACCCTCGGCGCTCTTCTCGGCATGCTTGGCACCATCGCCAAGTATGACGTCCCCCATGATTACGTCAAGCAGCGTGAGCGCATCGTTCGCACCATGACGCTGGATCGCCATCGCGAACTGGCTCAGAAATATATCGTGCCGGATCGCATGATCTACCTCGTGGTCGGGGATGCCAAAACCCAGGCGCCGCGCCTGAAGGAGCTCGGTCTCGGTGAGCCGATCATGCTGGACAAGAACGGCGAACCTGTGACGATGAGCGAAACCAGCAGCAAAGAAGGCGAATAAGCCAGGTCTTTTCCCGCTGCACGATCTTTTTACTCCCCGGTTCCACTTGTGAGCCGGGGAGTTTTTTTTGCCTGTTCAGGAATTTTACAGGGCTGCCGGCAGATAGGAGCGGTTCATAACTCCAGTGTTGTGCGAAGGAATTTTTCCACTCTGTCCTGGAACTCAGGATGATAGGTGCAGTCGTTGTGTCCCTTGCCTTCGACGATCCAGAGCTGAACTTTGCCGGGCTGGCCTGCCTCGAGCAAGCGGTGGGCCTGAGAAACGGGTACAACTTTGTCCTGATCACCGTGGATGAGCAGAATTTCCGCGCGCGAGCGGGCGATGTTATTTACAGGTGCGATCTCATCGAAATCGATGCCGATGCGCAGCTCTGCATAGCGCAGAATCAACCAGCCGATGGGGATGTACGGGATATGCCGCTTGCCCATTTCATAGCGCATGACATCGATCGGGCGGGCCATGGCGCCAACGGTGACGACGCTGCTGATGCGCGCGTCGTGCGCAGAGGCATGGATAGCCGCTCCGCCACCGACGGAAAAACCGAGCACAGCGATTTTGTCACCAGCCTCCGGGCGGCTGGTCGTTATGTAATCCACAGCCGCGCGCAGGTCTTCGGAAAATTTCAGCAGGTTCGGATGCGTGTCTGCCTCGCTGCTGCCGTGGTTGCGCAGATCAAAGGCGAGGATATTGGCGCCGAGACCGGCGAGTTTGTTGATCGCCGGCAGCATCTTGCCGATGTTCTGTCCCCAGCCGTGCATCAGGATGATAGTCGGGCGGGGTTCGTCGCATGCTGCAATCCACCAGCCATACAGAGTTTTTCCTTTTCGTGTCGGAAAGCGGATCTCCTCGAAGGCTATATTTTCCGCCGCCGGCGTTGCTTCATGAGGGCGGATAGGGTAACGATACAAAAGTGAAATTGTGATCTCCAGCAGAATAAGCAGCACTGCCGGGATGATGATTAACCAGAACATAATGTCCTCTTCTTGAAATAAAGATTTCCTCAGAGCCGGCCGTCCACAGGGGCGACCTTTCCCATCTCATCGCACAATGTGACCCCATCACATCCGTTCCGTTGTTGATTTTTTTGCCCTGTCCCTTTTCGAAAGAGAACCGGCGCGGCATTGCTCTCCTGCGTTGCCACCTCAACAGTCCTCAAAGCGCGAAACCATGTAAAAAAACGTCAGCGCGCCGGCCCACGACGATTTTTTATGCGGCCCCTCGATTCTTCTCCAAAGCTGGTTGGAGTTGGCCGACTTCTCGGAAAAGAATATTCCTTTTTTTGCAAAAATTCTAATGAAATTGTCGAAAATGGGAATTTTATTAAAATATCTAATATTATATAATTTGGTTTAATTTTATATAAAACAAGAATATAAAACCTTATTTTCTTCCTGGCATATTTGTTGGATACCTGTATCGGTGAATACAGGGGTGAGAGATACAGCATCACAGGATATGGGAAAGCCATGGACATCAAAGCGCAGAAAGAATGGTTACGAATCGGACAGGTTGCTCGCAGACTTGACATTTCCGTCGAGACGATACGCATGTATGAGCGCGCCGGTCTGTTCATCCCGCAGCGGCTGGAGAATGGCCAGCGTGTCTATGATGAGGAGGATGTCCATTGGCTTTCCTGCATCCGTAAGCTGATCAACGAGCAGGGGTTGAATATCGAAGGGGTACGCCGGTTGCTCTCACTGCTGCCGTGCTGGGAATTGAAGCCCTGCAGCAGCGAGTCGATGCAGAGCTGTCCGGCTTATACTGGCACATACAAAAAGCCCTGCTGGATGATGAAAGATGAGCTGGCGATCGAATGCCAGCAGGCGGACTGCCGCACCTGTGCCGTGTATCGCAGTGCGGCACGCTGTGACAATCTCAAAGTGCTGTTGTTCCGGCACATCGCAGCAGGCAGCAGCAAAGCATAAGGCGTCATTTTGACAACCCATGGATGCTTGACAGCATCTGGTTTTGAATACTACATGTTCAGGAGCTGACGGCAATGAAAAAGTTAGTGATTCTCGGTGCAGGGACCGCGGGGACGATCATGGCGAACCGCCTGTCCCCGGTGTTGGATAAAGGTGAATGGCATATCACGGTTGTAGATAAGGATGAGACCCATTACTATCAGCCCGGATTTCTGTTCATCCCTTTCGGTGTTTATAACCAGCAGGATGTCATCAAGCCGAAGCGGGATTACCTTCCTTCCGGTGTCGAGCTGGTCATGTCCGGCATCGAGCTGATCGAGCCGGAGCGTAACCGTGTCAAGCTCGAAAATGGCAAGGTACTCGAGTATGATCTGCTGATCATCGCTACGGGTTCGCGCATTCATCCTGAAGAGACCGAGGGAATGAAAGACGGCGGCTGGCACAAGAATATTTTCGATTTCTATACCATCGAGGGTTCGACAGCGCTGGCCAATTATCTCAAATACTGGGAAGGCGGCAAGATGGTGGTCAATATCGTCGAAATGCCGATCAAGTGCCCGGTTGCACCGCTGGAGTTCGTCTTCCTGGCCGACTGGTGGTTCACCGAGCAGGGGCTGCGCAACAAGGTCGATATCGAATTCGTGACGCCGCTTCCGGGAGCATTCACCAAACCGCGCGCTTCGAAATACCTCGGTGATTTTCTCGATAAAAAAGGCATTTCACTGGTAACAGATTTCGGTATTGAGCGGGTGGACAGCGGCGCCAACAAGATTATTTCCTACGACGATAAAAGCATCGATTACGATCTGCTGGTGACGATCCCGACCAATATGGGTGATGAGGTGATCGAACGTTCCGGCATGGGTGATGAGCTCAACTTCATCCCAACAGACCCGAACACGCTGCAGGCGAAAAACTATGAAAATATTTTCGTGCTCGGCGATGCCACTAATCTGCCTTCATCCAAAGCAGGGTCGGTCGCTCACTTTCAGTCTGAAGTGCTTTTCGAAAATATCCTGCGCTTCATCGACAAGCGACCGCTGCTGCCGGAGTTTGATGGCCACGCGAACTGCTTTATCGAGTCTGGTTTTGGCAAGGGCATCCTCATCGATTTCAATTACGATGTCGAGCCGTTGCCCGGCAAGTTTCCTCTCCCCGGAGTCGGGCCGTTTTCTCTGCTCGAAGAAACCCGGATGAACCACTGGGGCAAAATGATGTTCCGCTGGATGTACTGGAACTTGCTGCTCAAAGGTGCAGAGCTTCCGATTCAGGCACAAATGAATATGGCAGGAAAGAGGCAATAGCGATGAAAGATCAGAATATCACCCGGAAATTAGAGGAAATCGACGAAAAGTTGACCTTCCTCACCGAACAGATGAAACTGCAGGCACGGCGCCAGCAGGAGCTGCAGGAGCTCAAGGATGATCTGAACCGCATTGGTACGGATATCTTTCAGGCTGCTGTAACCGAACTCGACGAAGTTGCCACCCATTTTGATACCGAGGATGTGCTGTACCTCATCAAGAAGCTGCTGCGCAATACGCGTAATATTGCGAAAATGGTCGAGCAGTTGGAAAGCATGGCTGACCTGCTCGAAGATGCGACGCCGATCGGCAAGCAGGCCTTTCTCGATTTGCTTGTGACCCTCGACGAGCTCGATCGCAAAGGCTATTTCGAGTTTCTGCGCGAGTCAGCACGTATCTTCGATAACATCGTCACTTCGTTCAGCGTCGAAGATGTTCGCCTGCTGGCGGATAATATCGTCACGATTCTGGAGACCGTGAAAAACCTGACGCAGCCGGATATGCTGTCCGCGATCAACAATGCGCTGTCTGTGTATAAAAATCTCGATATCAAAGTGGATGAAAAGATTTCTTATCGCGAACTGTTGCGCCAGGCCCGCACCCCGGAGATGCGGCGTGGACTGGCCTTTGGCATCCAGTTTCTCAAAAATCTCGCTGCCACAGAAAATGTGACAGCAACCCGTGTAACCTGAAACGCCGGACAACTGATGAAAATGGTATCTGTCCGGTCATCCCGATTATCTTTGCACGACGCACTCTGTTATGAGTAAATCGGGGTAACAACCCAATCAAAAGAAGGAGAATGATCATGGCTACTGAAACGATGAATGTTACGTTCGATGCAGATGGCTATCTCGCTGACCACAATGAGTGGAACGAAGACCTGGCACGTGAACTGGCCAGGGAAGAAGGCATCGAGGAGCTGACGGATATGCACTGGAAAGTGATCAATTTCATGCGCAAAGACTACATCGAAAACGGTGCTGTGCCGACGATCCGGCGGCTGAAAAAGGCAGGCGGCATCCCGACCAAAGAGCTGTACAGCCTGTTCCCGGACGGCCCGGCGAAAAAAGCCGCCCGCATCGCCGGCCTGCCGAAACCAAAGGGATGTGTCTGATCCGGACACCGGTGCGACCGCACTATGACGGCATAAATCACGATGTGCAGGATTGGCAAAGACATGAATGGGAGTTGAGAGATGGCTGAGAATGAAAAAATCAAGAAGGTCTCGATCATCATTTCCAAAGGGTCCCTCGAAGGGGTGTACCCGGGATTGATCATGGCCAACGGCGCGCGCATGGAAGGTATCGAAACGATGGTGTTTTTCACCTTCTTCGGCCTCGATGCGATCGTCAAAAAACGCATGAACAAGCTGAAAGTGGCGACAGTGGGCAACCCGGCCATGCATATTCCAACTCTGATCGGAGCGCTGCCGGGAATGTCCGCCTTCGCGACTTCGATGATGAAAAAGGAGATGGAAAAGCTGGATATCCCGCCCGTGGATGAATTCATCGAAATGATCCACGACGCGGGTGCAAAACTCTACGCCTGCAAAGCAACCGTGGAAATGTTTCATCTGGCCAAAGATGATTTCACCGAAGAAGTCGATGATATCATCAATGTCGGAACGTTCTACGAACTCTCCGCCGGTGCTCAAATTATTTTTACCTGATTGGGTTGGTTGCTTGCGGGTACACACAGAGCCCTGCCGGGTTTTCCGGCGGGGCTTTTTTGTGAATCCGGCCGGGGCGTTCAGGGTTTTCCTCTCGTCACACCGCTCCTGCGGTGTGACGTTCCTGTGTGTGGGGGAATTTTGGGGTATTTTTTTGTT
>DRLW01000139.1 GCA_011375275.1 Bacteroidota bacterium | reverse complement strand
CGCTGCTGCAATTTGCCGGGTGTCGAAGCTGGTTGCTTTTCCGCCTTCGAACAGCAGGCCGCAGATCGGTTCGGCGAGCAACATCAGGCCAATGGTTGCAGGGATTGTGAGAAAAAACATCAGTCGCATGGCGTGGGAAAAGGCAGCCCGGTAGCCATCGAGATCGTTTTCAGCGATCAAGCGGGCGAGGTTGGGCAGTGCCACGGTAGAAATCGCCACACCGAACACACCGATGGGCAGATGTACGAGCCGGAAAGCACGGTTAATCCAGGTGAGCCAGCCCTCGCCCTGCGAGGCAAAAATGGAGTTGACAAAAACGTTGATCTGAATCGCCGCCACACCGAGCAGGGCGGGCAGCATCAAGCGCAAAACCTGGCGCACACGCGCATCGCGAAAATGGAAATCCGGCCTAAACCGGAAGCCGGTCGCCCGCATAGAGGGAATTTGTACTGCAAACTGCAGAAATCCGCCGAACAGCACACCGACCGCCATACCGGTAACCGGCGGCAAGTCGAACCCGGGCGCGATATAATAGCCGATAACACCGAGAGCCAGAGAACCGACATTGAAAAAAGCCGAGGAGAGCGCTGGTATGCCGAACCGGCCCCGGCTGTTCAACAGCCCCATGGCGATGGCGGCGAGGGAGACCAGCAGCAGAAAGGGAAACATGATGCGGGCGAGGAAGATCGTCAGCTCACGCTTGCTGGTAAAGCCATACCACTCCGATGGATCGAGACTGAGCTCAAATCCTTTGCCTGCAAACATCCAATCGACGATTACCGGGGTAATCACGATGCCGATTATGGTAAAACCGGTGAGGAAAAGAGCTGTCAGGGTGAAAATGATATTTGCAAGCCGCCACGCAGCCTCCTCGCCATCCTTATGATCCGTATCCATGAACGTGGTGACAAATGCCTTGCTCAGCGCACCTTCGGCAAAGAGATCGCGGAAGAGATTGGGAATGCGGAATGCAGCATAAAAAGCATCCCCGGCGATGCCGGCAGAGAAATAATAGGCGATCACTTTCTCGCGGACGAGGCCGAACACGCGCGAAACCATGACTGCAGCGCCGACTATGCGGGTTAAACGCGTGGCTTTTCTGTTTTTGCTGTCCTGTTTGTCCTTTTCAGGCACGATGTCTTTTCTCTCTGTGCGCGGGCTTTGGCGCTCGTCGCTGATGGTTATTATCCACTGAACAAAAAGATGCATAATATAGAACAGCACCAGCAAAAAAACAATGCATCTCTGCCCGGATGAAATCTTTGTGGTTCTTCCTTAAAACGTGTGGTTTGATTATCACTGACCAGGCACGAAAATCCGTGCACTACGAACGTTTTATCCCCCTGTACGTGCTTCCCCATAACTGCCATTGCAAATCGCTTTTTGGGTCTCTCGCTGGGGCGCTGGGGGCGCTGAGTTTTTCTGTTTTTCGCTTTTTGCTTTGAGGGGTTTGCGTGAAGGTTGGTCGTTGGGGCACGCTGAAGCGTGCACTACGAACGTTTGGCTCTTCCGCAGATTGCGTGGGTTGGGAAAATGATATTTGTCCCCGGCCCAATTTTTGGGATTGGTGACGATAGAATTTCGAGGTAACCCCTGGTGTAGGGGCGACCCGCGGGTCGTCCCTACGGGTTGCGTGCCTGTTATCATCAAAAATAATTACGCTGCCAAACGGTGAAATATCGGTGTTGTGGCGAAACCATTTTGTAACACCGGTTTTAATCACGTGCAATGGCTCCGATGGATGTGGGGATTTTTTGATATTTATTTTGTCGTCGGCGTTGTCGTAGGGGTTCAAAATTTTGAACCCCTATGGAATTTTGGCCCCTATTCGACTATGTACAGGCGGCCGTACAGCGCGACATGAATGTCGCGTTACAATCTGGCGATCCGCCGGTTGCCCATACTGAAAATCACCCACAGAATCTGAGGGAGAGTCATCTTTAATATCTCCTCATGTTGCCATGCGAAAAACGCAACCTGCGACAAATGCAGGTAATTCTTCTGAGCGGCGGCAAACCACCTCAGCATCGAAATGTTGCACTGTAGCCGGATTGTCGTCAATCGGGCTACTACATCGCTACCCAAGCTGCCGTTTTTTTCTTCTTGCCAGACAGGCGACAGTTATCTATTTTATTCCGTTACATTCATTCACGTGCTCTGCTCACAGATGAGGTGCAGGCCCTGAAGATGTTTCCCGGCGCTCATTGTGCGCGAACTTACTTATCACCCTATCAGGTCACATCATTCATTTCGTTGGTCGTAAGGATTCTGCCCGCCAGAGAAATACCCGGAAACTGTGCATTTCAAGGAAGGAAAACGGCGCGCCCGTGCCGTACGTAACAAACATGGAGGACACATGCATCGCTTAACCCGCAATCCACAAAATACAATCATTCTTCTGCTTCTGCCTGTCATAATGCTGCTGGCACCTTCCCGAAGCCAGGCTCAGATCGAGGAAAACCTGCAGCGCTACACCGGAGACAATGCATCAGGCTACATCGCCCCGCTGGTCACATCTCTGGGGATGAACTTCAATCGTGGCTGGTATCGTTCGGCGAAAATCGGCGCCATACGGCCTTATATCTATGTTGGAATGGCTGTCATGGAGGCCCTGATCGCGGACCAGGACAAGACCTACATGGCCAGACCCGAGGGGGGATTTATGCCTGATGATCCGGTCGAAGTCGCCACTGTCGTCGGCAGCCCGGACGCGGTGATTATTCAGGGGGTCTCCGGTACGGAGTACGCCTTTCCGGGCGGGCTCAACCTCAATGCCGTACCTTTTGCCGCTCCGCAGGTCACGATCGGGGGCATTCTCGGCACAGAAGTGACCGTGCGCTACGCCAGCATGAAAAACGAACAGCAGGAATTCGGCACCGTCACACTGAAAGGCTATGGCCTGCGCCACAGCATCAGCCAGTACTTTCCCCTGCTGCCTTTTGATGTCTCAGCCGGATATTTTTACCAGAGTTTCACGCTGGATGATTCGCTGATCGCCGTCACAGCCAGCCATTTCGGCGTGCAGGCGAGCAAGACCTCCGGTGTGCTTACTCTGTATGGCGGCATCGGCTTTGACAAAAGCAATGCCACGGTCTCCTATCAGCCCGCTATCGAAGGCGCTTCTCAGGTCAATCTGGATATCGACGGCAACAACGGCCTGGTCACCACACTTGGTATTGCCCTGAAATTCGCCATTCTGCACATCAACGCTGATTTCAACATGGGCGCTCAAAACGCGCTTTCAGTCGGCATTGGATTAGGACTATAACCCATGAAAGGGACAACGATGAAAACCACAGCACGCCTTTTTCTCCTCCTCGCGCTGGCCGGTTTTATGGCCATGGAGCCGACCTGCGATGGTTCGGTCGATCTCACGGTTACGGTCGAGTCGCCGATGGACTTCTACATCAACACATCGACATCTTCATACGATATCGCGGCACAGGCTGATTTGACCGACGATATCCGCCAGGCAATGGAAGACGCCAATTTTGATCCGCAGGACATCAAGCGGGTTGTTATCGAACGTATCACGTATATCGTAAAAGACAATAAAAGCCAGGAGAACACGGTCATCAACCTGGAGACCAAAGTGGCCCGCTACGGGACGACTGATCCTGCTGCCGCAACTCCTTTGCTCAGCGTCAGCGATGTCAATCTCACCGAAGTCGAAGGCACGAGCCAGAATCCCACCCTGCACCAGGGCGGTATCGAACTGATCCGCGACATTCTCAACGAGTCGCTGGTGGAAGGCACGGGCCGGGCAGCATTCAGCGGTTTTCTTTCCGGCAGTGCGACCCCGGCTCCACCGCCCAACATCGACTTTGCCCTCGAAGTATCCATGACCATCACTCTGGTCGCCAAAGTCTCCATCGACGAAAACGATACTTCTGCCAAAGGTGATCAGAAGTAACGCCTGAGATATGTTCACAAGAGACGCGGGATATGTGGTGTAAGCCATGTATCCCGTTTTTTATCCTGCGCAAAAAAATCCATACTCGCAAAGATTTCTTTCCGCAACCATCATCATTCTGCATACTATTAGTGTGGTTTTCAATCCAGACTTATCGGCAGGATGCACGCGTCGTTGCTGGCCTGGCAGGAGCCGGCGGAAACACAAACGTGAGCGACGACGGAACACGCCCCGATCCGATCTGACTTCCCTTTTTTGTGCCGGCTTCTGGCTGACCGGCCCCACATTAAGCAAAATTGTATCCGATGTTGCATTGCAGAAAAGCTCTCCCCATAGCCCTCGTATGGTTTTTTCTGGCGCTTGCCATGCCGGGACAAACCGGTTTGCTCGCCGTGCAATCCAGTACGGAAAAGGCCATCAAGCTCTACAAACAGGCTCAAAAAGAGAAAGACATCAATCGCAAAATAGCTCTGCTGCAACAGGCCATCACGCAGAAGGCGGATTTCACCGATGCGCTCTATGAACTCGGAGTTATTTTTCGCAAAGACGCCCAGTATCTGCGCGCTGTAAAAATTCTCGAACAGGCGAAAAACAGCATGGACGAGAGCACCAGTCCTGAACGACGCTTTGAGATCTATTACGAGCTGGCCCAGTGTTATTCCCGAACCGGCGATTTCAGAAAATACGAACAGAACCTGCGCAAAACAGAGCAGCAAACCAACAATAATGCGATACGATCAAAGCTGATTTTCGATCTCGCTTCGTTGTATTTCAAACAAAGTCGCTATCAGGAAGCCCTCGACGAGCTCAACCGCGGCATCGACCTTGAGGCCAGCAACCGTTCCTTTTATGAAAATCTCATCGCCCTGACTCGCAAAAACATACAGCTCGAACAAGCCTACCGGATCGCTCTGGAAGCCAAAAAAAACGGCAACTATGCTCATGCCCTGGAAATATTCGACTCGATCCATAAAATCACGCCCGGGTTCCGAAACGTTACGGCGCAGATTGCGGAGTTAAACACACTGCTCTCGGCGGCTCTCGACACGAGCCAACGTGCTGAAAAAGATGTCCCTCAGCCTGCCGCGAACGACAACACCGCTGCCATCGCCGCGGCGCATCCCGACCAGGCCCGGACTGACGCCGATACCGGGCAGGCGGTCATTGCAAATCCGGCAGTGCAAGCGACAGACAGTACTGCCCTCGCTCTGCAGACAGAAACAACCCCGGCGCGGATAGACAGCACTTTCAGACTCGCTCTTGACGCAGAAATTCTCGATTCATCCGAGGGATTGGAGATCGACGAAGAGACGGTGGCGAAGTGGCAAAATATGGCTGTGATCGATTCGTTGCTTTCCGCTACACGCAGCGCACTGGACAGCGCGGATGCTGAGCGTGCCGCCGAGCTGCTTGCACAACTCATGGAGCTCGCACCCAACTCGCGCGACGTCTGGCTGCTGGAGAAACGTCTGACGCGAAGTTTTCCACATCAGGCTGCTGTGTTGAAAACCAACTCCATGCGCATGCGGGCGACGCGCTATCTGACCGGATTTCTGATGGTCATCCTTCCGGTTGCCGGCTTTATCGCGCTGTTCCCGGGGCCGCGGGCGCAGTATCTGATTGCGCTGAAAAAATACGACGCTGCAGCAGGCATCTATGAACGGCTCATAGAAAAACAACCGGAACGGCTCGAGCTCTACCCCAAACTTGCACGCCTGTATTTGCTCACCAACAAACGGCATGATTTTGCGCTGTACATTTACAAAACCATCGTCCAGCTCAAACTCGAAATGGAAAACCGCGACAAAATCACAACGATTCTCACCCAGGCCTACCTGAAAGAAGCCACGCCTGACTCGGATGCGATCCAATTGCTGGAAAACCTGCTCAAGGAAGAACAAAACCGCAAATCCCGCGACGGTGACGACACATCATCCTGAGCACAGTCATCCCGAGGAGACTCCAGCACCACGCTGGGCCGTGGCCGGAACAACGGATGTCGATATCCGGCTCAGTCCGGCCAGTTGAACGGACTGGATATCCTGACTTCGAAACTTCAAGCTGCTTTTGCGAAATTTATATATTTCTCAAATTTACGGTTCGGGAAATCTCAGCAAACCCTGATTCCCGCCTCTGTTCACGTGTTCTGGTTGTATCCTGAAAAAACACGTGTCTCAAGAGAGTACAATACTTTATTTCAGAAAAGTTAATAGTGTAGCCCGGGCTTGTGCTGATCAGCCCGAAAAGCAGCCTGTGTGCAAAGACCACAGTTCTGATCATGCTGGCATATCTTTTGCGGATTGCTGGACTTTGCGACCCACCCTGACTATATCCCCCCTGATTTTTACACAGCAAAGCAGGTTACGTACAGAGACGTTCATGGAGGAGTTTTTCGTAGAATGAGCACAGTGATCAGTATTGACGAAAAATATGAAATACACGAAATCATCAAAAAAGGTGGTTTCGGTATTGTCTACAAGGGTGTAGACAAGCTGTTCGACAAGCCGGTGGCGATCAAGGCCGTTGATCCGGACCTGCTCGGTGAGGCACGGTATATCGACATGTTTCAGGCTGAAGCCTTGAACATCGCCCGGTTCAGTCACCACAATATCGTGCATGTCTACGACGTCAAACGTGGCGATGAAGGCCAGTTCTATATTATCATGGAATATATTGACGGGCCGGACATCGGTACTCTGCTGAGGCTGTGCAAGCATAAAAACAGGCCACTGCCGCTGCACCTCGGGCTGTACATGATCGCAGAAACCTGCGCCGGGCTTGACTATGCCCACAACCGGCGCGATGCCAAAACCAACAAGCCCCTGAACATCGTGCACCAGGATATTTCGCCGTCAAACATCATGCTGACACGAAGCGGCGAGATAAAAATCATCGATTTCGGCATGGCCAACCTGCGTAAATTCAAGCCGCAGAAAAAAAATGAAGTCGTCATCCAGGGCAAACTCAACTACCTCGCCCCGGAACAGCTCGACCGGGAAATCACGCCGGACCGGCGGGCCGACATTTTCGCTCTCGGGCTGGTTCTGTACGAAATCGTGGCCGGAGAGCGCCTGATCAAATCCAGCAATCCGCAGGAAGTTGTCGAACTTTTGACAGCAGGTACACTCGACCTCACCCCCGCTCTGCAGAATGACCTGTCTCCCAAGCTGCAGGAAGTGCTGACACACTCCCTCGAGCTGGATCGTGAAAAACGCTATCCTACAGCCAATCACATGTACATGGATCTGATGCATGAGCTTATTTTGACTGCTCCTGCAGCAGACTTCATGTCCGAACTGAGTGCGTTTGTCAACGAGCTGTACACCGTGGAAGAAGCGGAACAACTGGCTGCCGGCATGCAGAAAACCGCTGTTGTTTCCGAAGAAGCCGCCGTCGAAAAAAGCGGCGATGATACCCTGCAGGGCATGGAAGATGAGATTGAGCTGCTCAACACCGAAGCCGGAGAGCCGGCGCAGGCGGTGACCGATGCAGAAGACAGCGTGGCACCTCCTGTCAGTGATGAATCTGAGGGCAATGGCGCTGACCTCGGCGAAATTTCCGAAAACCTGGTCGAAGAAATATCAGAAAAACTCGAATCAGATGAGACCGGGAGCAGCGAGAACGGGCACGCAGAAGCCGGAACTGATGGCGCACCAGCGGAAACAGAAACAAGCGAGCCGCCATTTGCTAACGGCGAAGTTGCCGGCGATGCAGAAAAAGATGAGGAATTGAGAGAAGATGCTGCTCCGGGGTTTGCTGTCAGACGCAATAAGCGGGCGGGCAAAAAACGGAATCGCAAAAAAAACAAACGCGTCTCATTTACCACGACCAGCGAGGATAAAAAACAGGAGCCCGTCGAAACGGATGACGACAGCGGTGCGACACCGGAGCCCGACTTCGCACAGGTCTCGCCTGCGCCGGCAGATAAAAAGATGGTCTCCGAAGAACAGGCCAGGAGCTTCCAGCCCCCTGATTTTTTTGAAGATGCTGATGATGAGGTCAAAACGATCATCGACGTCGTCCGCCTGTCGGCCCGCAACCACCAGAAGGGAATCGTCACCGGGGTCATCACCCTGATGGTGCTGTTTCTGACCTTCACAGCGGTCGATACCTTCGCGCGTTTTACCAGCTACGGCAGCAGTATTTATGACTTTTTCTTTCCGCCGGCAATCATCATCGAGTCTATCCCTGCGGGAGCTGAAATTTTTCTCGATGATGAGCCACTGGCGAGCACAACCCCACTTCGTCTGGAAGAAATTCCACCGGGAGTGCACAAACTGACCCTGAAGCTCTCGCGTTTCGAGCCCATCACCCGTTCGATCACGGTGCCGGGAAATGGCGAGCTGAAAGTCGATGGCGAAACCGGCAGGCATCCGAGCAAACCCTATGTTTTCGTCTTTAAAAGCCGGCTCAATTTCAGCTCGAATCCGCCCGGCGCTACGATCACCATCAACGACATTACCCTGGCAGAAAAAACGCCGACTACGGTTTTCTGGGATGTCCAGGAAGAGCCTGTACAAATCAGCATGAGCCGGGCTGGCTTCCCGAGCCTGACCGGATTGTCTCTGGATATGATGGAGGGCAGTGAATTCATCGAGGACCGCCGTTTCTGGAAATTCGAGCGTATCGACGAAACCAGAGATGATTTTGCCATCGAGGGAATTTTCCGCAAAACCGTGACGATCCAGTCGGTGCCCAACCGGGCTGAGGTGCTGCTGAACGGCACACCCGTCGGGCTGACGGGAATCTCGGGTGACCTCGCACTCACCGTGGGCAAGCATCAGATCACTCTGCAAAAGCGTGGCTACATCAGCCGGACATTCACTCTCGACGTCAACGAGAATACCCCGGATAACATCCGGGCCATACTGCTCAGGCGAGTCTCTATCGCTTCCCGGGATGCATCACAGATCACCTCAGATGATCTCAAAGCCAGGATCACGCGAGTTGAGTATAGCCGTCGCAGCATTTCGATTGACAAGACCACGCCGGCAACCTTACAACTACAGCCTTATGCCTGCAAGATTACATTGAGCAAAGAAGGCTATCAGGATACAGTTGTCACCGTGGGTGCGCTGCAGAAGGAAGTCATCGCCAGCCTGCAACCCATACCGGCAAAACTGTCGATTCTGATCGTGGATGACCGTAAAGACAGCGGTATTCCCGCTGCCCAGATCATTTATAAACGACGCGGCACTCTGAGCAAGGAGAGCGCACTCGGAGCAACGGACAGCACCGGCACGCTCATCGGCGAGATTCCGCCCGGGACGTTCCAGTTCACCGTCATCAAGCCCGGATATAACGCCGCAACCAAAACCATGCGCGTCTATCTCGACCGACAAAACCGGATCACTTTTCGACTGACAGCCAAGAGATAACATCTATCGTTACGCAAGGGAGATGCAACGATGCCCAAACTGATCGTTAAACAAAAAGCCGAGATCATAAAAGAACTGAACCTGCAGTCTTCCCGGGTTTCCTATACCATCGGCGCGGACCCGGAAAATGACCTGGTGATCGAAGATAAAAAAGTATCCGGCTCCCATCTGCGCATCGAGCGCCAGGGGAACCGCTACGTTGTCCATGATCTGCACAGCGCCTTTGGTACGATTGTAAACGACAAACCGGTTGAGGAAGCCGTCGTTCTGCACAATAACGATGAAATCCACATCGGCGAGCACACGATCATTTTCGACAACCCCCTCGAGCACCTGGATCAGGCTTTTACGCAAAACATCGAAGGCCAGAGTGAGGATGAGCCTTTTGCTGACATGTCCGGCCCATCTGTCGCTGCTGAAACCATTCACCAGGTCTCTGTTGACACTCTGGAACAGGAAACCAGCAACGGCGAGGATAAAAACAAACAACCGGTCGAGATGGCGCCATACTATCTGCTGGCTATTTACGGGCCCTATGCCGGGAAAAAATTTCAGCTCAAGTATGGAGAAACACGCATCGGCCGCGACAGCAAGCTGAACGACATCGTCATCCGTGAAAACAAAAAGGGCGAAGTTGATCCGAGCATTTCACGCCGGCATGCGACCATCACTTATCACGATAACACCTTTCATGTTTCGGATAAACGCAGCAAAACACGCACATACGTGAACCAGGAAATCGTACGCGAAGACGGCGAAATTCCTCTCAGCCCGAACGATGAAATCGAGATCGTCAGCGACCAGAAGAGTACGATATTTCGTTTTGTAGCAGAAGGCAATTGGGATTATTCGTTGCCGAAAAAATCCGGGGTCTGGTGGGTGCGCTACAAATCAAAATTCGTGGCAGCCGGCTTCGGCGCGATTCTCCTTGCCGGCATATACCTGGCCGGCACCGGCTACATGGAGTACAGCATGCTCAGCCAGAAGCCCGTTACACTGAGCGTAACCGAGGCACGCTGGCGTTCTGTCAATGGCAAAGACAGCAGAGGGTTTTTCTCAGCCGACCGCGCCAAAACACCCCTGGCGGCCGCAGCTTCAGACTTTAACGGCGACGGCGTTATCGATCTGGCCACGTTCAATTTCAACCGCAATATCACCGTCATAGATGGCCAGAAAAAACGGCCAATGTGGACGCTGGAAACCTTTACCGGCGGCCAGAGCAGTAAACTGGTCGCTGCGGATGTTAACAATGACGGGCTCGACGACTTGATTTTTCTCACCCAAAATGGCCGCATCGCCGCGGTCGATGGTAAATTTGGTGCAGAAATCTGGGTCAGTCCCTTTTTCAGCGCCCCCTTCTCCGGCACACCGGTCGTGGCAGACTTTGATGGTGACGGCAACACCGATGTCGCCATTGCAGAAAGCAAGGGGATACTGCATGTCGGCTATAACCGGCTGTTCGACATCGAGTGGCTGGAGATCGATATCGGCATCGAGACGAGAGCCGCCCTGAGCGCTGCGGACCTCGATGGAGACGGAGACAGCGAAATTTTGAGTGCAACGGAGCGCGGATTGATTCTGATCATCGATGGGGTGAACAGAAAAATCGTCGGTACGCTGGATATCAACGCCGAGCTGAATAAGTCTCGCGGGTCACTGTATGAAGACAACCAGCTCCGCCACCCTGTCGGCGTCGCAGACCTGACCGGTGACGGCAGTCTCGACCTTGTGGCGACAAGCTTGCAGGGCAATGTCATCGCCATCGATGGCGCCAGCAAGAACAGACTGTGGGATGATTTGATGATCACGGAATTGACTCTGACATCAGAGTACCCCTTCCCATTTGTCCTCGGAGATATTGACGGCGACGGCGGGAGCGACGTGATCGCAAGCACCAACCAGGGTGAGATCCGTGCTTATTCCGGAGCCGGCAGCCAGCAGAAAGCCAGGCTGCTCTGGACGTACTCCAGCACAGATAACACGGATGAGATCGGCGCTCTGGCCATCGCAGACATCGACAAAGACAGAAAGGCGGACATTCTTTTCGTCACGCCGGATCGCAAGATCAACATCGTGAACGGCGCCACTGGCACAGAGCTGTGGTCCAGCGGCCGGCCGGGTGCGGAACGCATGACCCCGCCCGTAGTCGCTGACCTGAGCCGGGACGGTGAACTCGACCTTGCGGTCATCCTTGAAAGTGGAAAAATTTCCACCTTCAAAATCAATAGTCAGGTGCCCGCATCTTCTGTGTTGTGGGGGCAGCTTTATGGCAACCCGGGGAACACGGCGCATGCGAGTTTCAGCCTGGGCAGCTCGCAGAACGCATTGCTGCAGGCCGGTGCCGGTGCACTTCTGTTCATCGCAGGTCTGGTCGGCTTTTTCACGATATATCGTAAAAAACAGTACACCCTGAATTAGTCTGGTTCTATTCACAAACGAGCGCTCAGCGCTGTGAAAATCGGGGCAATTTAAAAAATTCAGATTAGCTGCGGGAGCTATCAGGGTTATGTCGGGGGCCGTTCTCATAACGGGGTCAAACAAAAGGAGAGTGCACATCATCGATTGTGATTTGCGCAGGATATGACACACTAATCAGGAACGCGGAATGACTACAGCAACTGATCTTGGCAGCCAGTTCATGATGGCGGCTGCCAGCGACACCGGGACAGTGCGCAAGAACAACGAGGACAGTTATTATTTTTCAAGGAAGAACGGTTTTTTCATCGTCTGTGACGGAATGGGGGGGCACCAGTCCGGAGCGATTGCCAGCAAGATCGCTGTCGAGACAGTACGGGGTATTCTCATCGGTGACATCTCCTACGATGTCAAAAAAGCCTGCTCTGACATCGAGGAACTTCTGCCGGAACCGGCGATAAAGCTGGTCGCAGCAGTCCGCCTTGCCAACCGGCGTATTCTCGCCGAAGCCACCAACGATGCCTCGAAGCGTGGCATGGGTACGACCATCGTTGCTGCTGTCGTTGCTGATGGCTGGCTGTACACCGCACACGTCGGGGACAGCAGGATTTACAGATTACGCAACGGCGCTGTCACTGCACTCACTTCAGATCACTCCTGGTTGAACGAGCTCATCGAAGACCGGGAAATCAGCGAAAGCGAAATCCAGCAATTCTCTGAGAAAAATGTACTCACCCGTGCGCTGGGCACCTACCCGACCGTCAAAGTCGATCTCAGCATTACCACGGTGCAAGAAAACGATCTCTACCTGCTGTGCACGGACGGTTTGCACAATGCATTATCGGATGAACTCATCCAAAGCATTCTCAACGCTGAACACGATTCCATCCTGGACGCCACCAACCGCTTGGTACAGAGCGCAAAAAAAATGAACGGATCAGATAACATCACAGGCGGGTTGTTGTACATCCCCAGTCTCAAGCAGACTCCGAAGCCGATAGCTTACAAGAAGACTATCCCTGATGAGCCTCCGGCCATTACAGCACTGCTTGACAAAACGCTGAAAACGACGTATAACATCTCTCCCTCATCGGGAAACAGCAAAGCACGCTGGATGCCGGTTGCAGCATCAGTTGTGATCTTTCTTGTCATTGCGCTGATTATTTTTTTTCGCAGCGAATCATCCGGTAAAACCGGCAACGCAGAACTGATGGCCAGCGCGCTCTTCACCCAGGAGCAGGCATCATGGTCTGACCAGGGCAGCGGCTCGACGAGGCAGGCGATCAAGCCTGCGGGAACGCTGATGCTCATACAAGTAAGTGATGCTGAGCATGAACGCATCATCGAAGGGATCAGCAATGTGCGCGTTCTGGCTCGTACAGACCGGTTCAAGAATAACCTGCCGGTCTATGCAGGACGGTTCACCTGGGCGATGGCGGACTCGAACCGCAGGATCATTTTCCAGAAAAACAACATCCACATTGCGACGATGGATGCTTCGGCTCATGGCACATCCCGGCAGCGCACTCCGAAACAGACCTCATCGATCAACGGATTGATCTTTTTTTCAGATTCATTCGACGGCGCGATCTATGACAGCGCCTCGATCTATATCGACGGCAGACGTCTGGGCCGTCTGCGTGAAAACATCGAGACAGGATTTTATCTGCGCCCGGGAGTCTATACCATTTCCATCCGCGACCGAAATGGTAATGTGCTTCGCAGCAGAAACAACTGCATCGTCGAGGCTGGTCAGATACTGACTCTTGATTTTTAATCAGCAGACGACATGCGTCGCTGCAAACCGTGTTTTCCTGAGCCCGTCGATTTTTAATGTGAAAATCAACTTCGATTCATTTGAGTCAACATTTCGCACAAGAAAAGCCGGGGAAGCACTGCAGCGGGCAAATCAAGGCATCACCCAGTCGATTTTCACATACCACGGTGGAAGTCGAGCGACAAATTTTAAAAAAATGGTTTGCGGAAAACAGGGCCGTTTTCCACGAAGAAACACGCGACAGGCTCCGGAACCTTTTCGAGCACAATGGAATCGAAGGGGCGGTTTCCATCGGCACGAAGATTCTGGCAGCCACACCATGTCCATCATTCACAACCATCAACGGGTAGAGGTAGCATCATGAGGAGAAACAACATGCGGGGGGGAACAACATTCAGCGTCATTTTCGTTCTATTGTTGGTTGCCGGCCAGGGACTGTTCGGACAAAATAAGCTGGCGAATGAATGGTTCAAACAAGGACTGAAAGAAACAGACTTAGAAAAAAAGATAGAAGCCTATGAGCAGGCGATAGAGCAGGACGGCAGTTTTGTTCAGGCGCACTACAATTTAGGTATTGCCTATAAAGAGCTCGGCGATTATGAAAAAGCTGAAAAAGCATTTGCAAATGCCAAAAAGTTCAGCATACGCGCGTCGAGAGAACTGCGCTTCACCATCACCTACGAACTCGCGCAGATGAAAAATCGGCTCAAAAAGACAGATGAGTTCGAGAAATATCTGAGAGAGGCCTATAAACTGACCAGTGACAATACCAAACGAGCTCGTATCCGTATCGCGCTGGCGCGTATCTATGCTTCGAATGAAGAGTTTGAGAAAGCACTTGATGAGATTGAAAAAGGAATGAAGCTGAAAATTCGCGATAAAACCCACTTCGAGAATTTTCGCAACATTCTGCTTTCTG
>DRLW01000138.1 GCA_011375275.1 Bacteroidota bacterium | reverse complement strand
GCGGTGTGACGAGAGGAGGACGTTCGTAGTGCACGCTTCAGCGTGCCCACAAGTCGCTGATTTCACAGGAGTAGCGGAATCCCTCGGCAATAGATTAGTGCGAACTTTCAGCGCTGGAGGCATCTCATTCCGCTTGTGCATTGCCGCTGGAGCGGCACAGGGGCGTCACACCGCTGGAGCGGTGTGACGAGAGGAGTATTCGAAAACACATCTTCATTCCCCTACCACACACGCGATGATGCCCCATGGGGCAGATGACGTATTTTCCCCATCACACCCGCATCTCGCCGAACTTTTGCTTGACATTGTTTGACCGGAATGATATTTTAACAGCCCATTTGAGACTGGGTGTCCTCTCACATCGTACCAAAATCGAACCTGCCGCGGTGTCGCCGGTGTGATCATTTGCTCTTACTCCGAATCATTCATTAACCCGAACCATCTGCCTGATTCTGCGAACTTTCTGCATCGGGCTTCTGAAAGCGAATTTTTCGGCCACCATCCCGCTGCTTCGGCGCACGGCGCAGTGTTTTTCATGCAACGGGAAAGATTCTTTTGCAAACGGCCTGCCCGCAGGCCAAGGGGAGAGTTTCTGCAAAAGCTCTGAACAAGCCTTCACCGACAAATCACTCCTGACGGAACCAGTACGTTACGCCCCCGGGACATCGTTATTTACCAGGCAGCTCTCTGACGAGTCAGTGTCTCCATCTGCCTGCGCAAAAAATCGCGGGAAATTTTACAATGAAAAGTGTCTCTTTCCCGGGCAAGTCACAAACGTATGCCGCACGGCTGTTTTTCTGCCTGCTCCGTTCCCGGCACGACCCGGAACCGGAATGAGCGTTCTTGTGCAGGAACGTGCTGTTGCCAGGCAAACCAGCTGAAAGAATGCAACCGTGCTATGTATCATATAACCAGTAAAACCTCCGAACTTTGAAATTTTCAGGTTAACGACCACCTGAACTCTCAACTTTGGGCGACCCTTGAAGAACCAACGGATAAGAAAATCTTCGCGCACATGCCTGGAGAAATGCCTTCTTGTCAGGCCGGATGACTCCCTTCTTATTCTCAGCGGCCGCCAGGCGCGCTCGCTGGCAGAGGTGTTTTATGAAATTGCCATGAGCAGCCAAAGCCGTGTTTTTTTTCTGCAGACACCGATGCATGTTCTCCGGACAGGTACTGTACCGGCTGAGCTCAATGCCCTGCTCCATACCATCAACACCCTGATTCTCATCGATTCGGAGCTCAATTCCCATCAACTGCACGACACCCTCAGTGCCTATCCCAACCTGCGCGTTCTCTGCATCAGCACAGCCAGCCAAAGCACCTTTAACCGCTGGATGGATACGGACTTTACCAGACTGGCCAACAGCACGAACAAAATTTCCGACCTGCTCTCTATCGGCAACCGGCTGCTCCTGCACACGCCGGACGACACGCGCGTGACCATGTCGATAAAGAGACGCAAAGGGATTGCAGACACCGGAGTGATTAACGGGCATGGTAATTTCTGTTCTCTGCCTGCAGGAGAGGTTCGCATCCGGCCGGAACCGGGCAGCGTGGAAGGGCGCATCACCGTGCAACTGGTTCCGGGCAACGGCAAGAAACCAGAAGCCGCACAGCTCATCGTCAGCAAGGGGCTTGTGAAACAGATTCGTGGCAACAGCGCAACAGCGGAAAACCTGCGCAAAGCGCTGCGCAACCGAAGTGGCCAGGGCCGCTCCGTAGTCGAATTCAGCTTTGGTACCAACTTCGATGCAGAGTTCGGCAAGTCGAGTATCGAGGACGTCAAAGTGCAGGGCAGTGCCACCGTGGCTATCGGCAGTTATGACAACAAAAACAGCGCTCTCACCGTTCACGCCAAAGCTATCATGCTTTCCCCCACGCTCAGCATAGACGGCAGGACAGTCCTGCAAAACGGCATGCTGACCCTGCCGTAGCTGCAACGCAGATACTGGCCGCTCCTCCGCTCTCCATTCATCCGAAACGATGGAACGCCCTCGAAGCTTCTCCCCTGCCAGGCCATACAACGCTCTGACTTGTGCGTCTGTTGCTGCCCCAATCGCGGGATGCGACACGTTCTCCGGTGTGGGGGGCACATTCTTCAGGCAGTAAAAAGATTAAGACATCGCCACGTACAGATAAAACACCACCAGCGGCACAGCGAGCAGCTCGCTGTCAAAGCGGTCGAGGATGCCACCATGGCCCGGCAAAATTCCCGAAGCGTCCTTGACTCCTGCATCGCGTTTGTACATCGACTCCACCAGATCACTGAGCTGCCCGAACACGCCGATGATCAGTCCCACAACCACGGCCTGCATACTGCTCAGGCTGGTTGCAAAGGTCGCCTGACAGACCAGAGCTGTGAGCACCGCACCAACGATACCACCGATTGCACCTTCGGTGGATTTGTTCGGGCTGACCTTAGGGACCGGCTTGTGCTTCCCGAACCGCGTTCCGATAAAATACGCGAATGTATCGCACAGCCAGGTTGCGGCCAGCATGAGAATCACCCACTCCCCACCCCAGCGGTACGGCAGGCCGAGATAAACCGGAAGCTGCCGCAACGCCAGCATAAAGGCGTACAGGATGACGATATATACGAGATAGAGGGAGTTGGCCCCCATATCCGCAACAGGCGAACGCTCGCGATCGAACAGAACCAGCAGGTGTACCAGAATTCCCCAGCCGGCGATGGCCGGCACAAGCCAGGCAAACTCTCCCGTGTACACCGCCATGAACACGACCGGTATAAGGGCGAGATTGATCCAGACAGCGGGCTGCGCCTTCTTGGCGCGCAGGATGTTTTGAAACTCAAAACCAGCCATCCCGGCGATGATGAGCATCAACGCGAAAAACCACCATCCGCCAAACCAGCTTGCGGCCAGCACCACAGGGCCAAAGACAAGCGCCACCAGCACGCGCTCGCCGAGATTTTTAAAAGACACGCTTCCTCCTCCACATAGTCGTCATTCATCATTCCGGCCCCGGTGGTGAACCCGGCGCTTTCGTTTTCTTCCCGTCTCGGTTGCCGCGGGCCATCTTCGCCTCGCAGCCCCCATCCTTCCTGCGCTGCGCGCCTCACTCCAGGTCGATATGTGCATACCGGCCTGCAAGCCAGTCAGCCAGCCCGGATTTGTAAAATGCAGAAAACCGCCGGTCTGAGCTGCCGCCGGCAAGATTAAAGCGCACGCCATCAGCGTCGAAATCAGTGATCATCCGGAACGTGGCAGCGAAGGAAGCCGGACGCCCGCCGGTGTAGAAAAACTGGCTTTGCGGAATCGTCGCCCGGCTGCCGATGTGCTCGATCTCCTGATCGAAGCCCAGAAAGGCAGGCAATTTACCGGCAAAAAACATATTCTGCACCAGCAGCTTGCGTGTGTCCCCGTGGCGCTCCGGCGGATGCTGCAGCGCAGCTTCGATGGCCTCGCGGAACCAGTCGTCACGGCTGCGTTCGCCAAACCACAGCGATTTCTCCTGCAGCAGCACGGCGTCGAAATTACCGTGCAGCATGGCGAACAATTCGGTTTCCTGTCGCGCTACCTCCATAACGTCCCGCCCGAAGCCATTTTCACCAAAAACGCGCTCTATCAGCTCGAAATAGATGCGTTCGAACAGCGTGGCCGCAAGAGAGTTCGCGCTGTAGCGGCAGTCCCAATCACGCAGCAGGCGGCCGTTCTCCGTATCCGGAAGCAACGGGCGAATGATCTGCATAAATGCCTGTGCCTGAGCGGACACGCGATCATAATGTATCTGCTGCATATCCTCCGGCGTGAACCGTTCGCCTTCTGAAATCAGCTTCTCGATGCGCTGCGCCCGCCATGCTGACATGGGCACAGTCATCGCGTTCAGCTTTGCAAGATGATTTTTATCATCGTTGGCTGTGTGCACAAAACCCTGGGGTGGATTGAACTGCGCCGGCAACTGCTCCGGCGGCACAAGTCCCTGCCAGGCATCCTCAGGCTGCCACGCCCTCAGCGGCAGCAGCCCGGAGGCCCCATCCCGGCGCTTCGGCACCGAGGCCGCGAGCTGGTAGCCGATATTATCCTCGCTATCCGCGACGATCCAGTTGCCCGGCATGAAACGCAGCTTTTTGAAACAGTCGATGGCCGTCCGGCTGTCCTCCGCCCGCAACAGGCCGAAAAAGCCGTCGATGCTCGAAGCCATGGTTCCGGGGTAAACCCGCGTGGCCTGAGCCATATTGAGATAATAGCCATCCTGCTCAGGCTCGCCTTCGAGGGTGCCTTGTTCATTTTCATAAATGCGCAGAGTCAGCGGGGCCTTCTTTTTCGGGCGGATAACCTCCTCGCGCACGGTAAACTCGTGCCAGGAATCGCCGCGGCGGAATTTGCCGTCTTTGACGTCCTCGATGAAATAGTCGCACACATCTGCCGTGCCATAGGTCAGCCCCCAGGCGATACGGCGGGACCTGCCGATTGGAACCACTGGCACGCCGGGCACCGTTGCACCGAAGACATAGTTTTTTTGCCATTTCAGCGTCACTGGATACCACACCGGCGGCAGTTGCAGCCCCAGATGCGGATCACTGCAGTAGATCGCTTTGCCCGAGGCTGTTTTTTTGCCCGAGATCGCCCAGTTGTTGCTGGCAGAAAATGCCGGCACGATGTTTTTCCAGACCACTGTGTCGGGGATGATGTTCTGAATGCCCTTCAGTTCTTTGAGGATAGTGATCAGGTCAGCGGGGATGTCGTCGCTCAGGTAGGGGAACAGCTCTTTGACGTGAGCCGGTGGCACATCGTTCTGCAGCATCTGGATAATCCACTTTTCGGATTCCGCCTGGGTCTGCACCAGGCCGACAAACGCGATCATCTGCGCCACAAGCAGTACGTCTTCGGCAGTCCAGGCATCGGGTTTGTAGCCGGTGAGGCGGAACTCGAAAGGGATTTTGCCCTCAGTCGCCCGGTTGACACCGGCGACGTATGCGTCGATTGTGCGGCGGTCCTGTTCTGAGACCAGGGGAAGCTCAGTAGCAGCGGCGCCGCCGAGGTTGAGCCAGCGCATGAAGCGATCGATGGCGATGAGATCATCGTCACCCTGCAATTTTTCCGAAGCCAGCCCGCGGCCGATTACCTTCATCAGCCACATCTGCACCTGGCGGTCAGTGCCGTGCATATAACCCAGGCCAAACAGGGCGTCTTCGAGGGTCGTGGCTTCGATACATGGCGTGCCATACTCCTGCCGGGACAGGCGTATCTCCCCCTCGTTGCCGGCAATACGACGGCTTTTCTTGTCGCTCATTTCCTCTCCTCCATCATTTCCAGGAACCGCCCCCGTATTCCTGCCTGCGAAAAAAACTACATCTCACTCTTTTTCTTTTTCGTGCCATTCCCCTTTGTTTTCAGATTGATTTTCTTTTTTAAATCGCTGCTTTCCTGCGGCTTTTTCTTCAAACGCGCAGTCAGGCTGTCTGCTGAGGCAGAGGTCCCGGCAGTCCCGGTGTTCAACCGCTTGACGGATGAGTCCGCCGCAGTGCTGTCCAGCGCGGCCTGGGCAGCCTGCTTCTTTTTCAGCTCCTCTTCCTTGCGCTTACGCTCCTTATCAACCGCAGCGACCTTTTTGCGCACGGCTTTGGCGTATTTCGATTTTGGAAATTTCTCGGTCAGCTTTTTATACAATTCATAAGCACGGTCGTAATCATAGAGCTGATTTTCCCACGCCCAGCCCATGGCATAAAGCAGTTTCGGGGCTTCGTCTTCGGGTGGGCTGCGGTCAACGAGCTGGTCGAGAATTTTGACAGCCCGATCCGGCTGCCGGCGATCAAAAAGCAGCCGTTCCGCGGTCAGATAGAGATCGTCGAAATCACCTGCGCTGTTACCATCATCATCCAGACCGAGCTCCCGGCGTGCTGCACGCCCCTGGGGTGTATCGGCATATTTTAGCGCCAGCAACTGATAGATGCTGTCCTGCATCGTCTCTTCAGTCTGCATGTTTTTCAAAATATAGGCAATCGCATAAAAAGCCAGCGCACGCTGTTCCGGGCTGCTGTAGTCCGAGAGAATACCGAGATACTGGTTGATCGCGGAATCGGGCTCATTATAGGTAAACAGATAATCTTCAGCCAGCAAAATCTTCTTACCCGCCAATTCGATCTTCAGGCTGTCAACGTCCTCGATGCTGAGTTGCTTTTTGCGCGATCTGGTTTTGGGCTTTTTTCTGGTAGTTTTTTTCCTGGCTTCATCGGCCCGTTTTTTCAGGGCTGAATCATCGGCCAGGGCAGGGTCTTCGTCATCCGGAGCGGTATTTTTTTTGTTCTGCAGGTTATCGATGGTTTTTCCGAGATATGCAATTTCGTCGAGGGTCTTGATCAGAGTTTTCAGGTGCTTGGCCCGGGCATCGGCTTCGCGGGCATAATCGCTGCGTACCCGCTGTTGTTTGGCTTTAAGATACAGGTCACGGGCGCGCTTGTATTCGCGCTTCTGCAATTCTTCGAACTCCGCCAGTTTGAGATACGCCCCGGCCGCTGCCTCGGTGCGCGGATGCTCTTCGATGACTGCGCGATACCATTCATGGGCTTTGGTGGAATCGCCGACCTCGTCGAGGATAAATCCCAGCTCCAGCTTGACATCACCGAGATTTTTCTGGTTGTAAAAACGATCGATGGCCTCGGTATGGACCTGGATGGCATCATCGTAGCGGCCGGCGCGAGACAACGCCCGGCCATACTCCAGGTTGGCTTCGAACTTACGATCAGGCGTACGCGCACGCCTGACAGCCAGCTCAAAACTTTCAGCCGCGACATCGTATTTTTCCAGCTCGATGTATAACCGGCCGAGCTGCATCAGTGCCTGAAATTTTAACTCATCATCATCGATGCGCTCCACAACCTGCTTGTATTCCTCTGCAGCGCGCTGCAATTTCTCCTGCGAACGGTAACACTCGGCCAGCCAGTAGCGCGCCTCATCTCGGATACGGCCGTCTTTGCTGGAATCGATCAATGTGCGCAGCGCTGTCTCAGCCTGGTCGTATTGCGCCATCTGCACATGGGTTTTAGCCAGCCAGAGCTTTGCAGCGGTCGCATAATCGCTGTCCGGGAACAGGCTGAGCAATTCCAGAAACTTGCGCTCTGCCTTGCGATACTGGCCAAGGTAATAAAAACTCTCTCCGAGTATCATCAGCGAGTCATCGATATACTTGCTGTCAGGATAAAACTGCAGCACCTTGCTCGCCTGTTTGATGGTCTTGTCGAACTTCTGGCGCTCCTGGCTGGTCGGTTGCTCGCCGGTACGTTTTTTATGCTCGGCAAGGGCTTCCTTGTAATATTTCTGGGTGTTATAATAGGTGTTGTAATAAGCGCAGGACTGTAACAGCAGGGGAATAACGATGCAAGCGGCGATAGCAGATAAGAGCGAGCGTTTTTTTCGCACTGTTGGGTTCCTGTAGCCTGAAAAATTCATGTTTTTTCAATAACCAGTCTGGTTATCCATTTAACTCAGCAAAGTCGCATTTTTTAACCAGGCCGCGAGAGCTCAGCACGTGCCTGCACCAGAACGGCCAGTCCGGTCTCAGGCACCTGCCCGAAAAGATGAGATTCCGGCACTGCGCTGCCCCTGGCCGGAATGACAGATGGCGAGATCTGGGGCACCCAGCACGGTGATATCTTTTCAACCAGACCACCTGACCACAGCACGTGCCTGCACCAAAACTGTTATTCCGGTTTCCCCGCAGGGGAAGACCGGAATCTCCCAGACTTTGGCACGTGCCCGAAAAGATGAGATTCCGGC
>DRLW01000137.1 GCA_011375275.1 Bacteroidota bacterium | reverse complement strand
CCGAAAAGATGAGACTCATCTCAAAGATGTGTCTCATCAAAAATGCGGGAGCATGTGGGAATCGACAGATGTCAATATCTGGATCAGGCCCGGTTTGCTGAGTTAACTGGATCCCGGAGTATTCAACACATAACATACTACAAGGATGGTAATTATGAGTAAACGATCCGTATCCGAGGGAAAACGAGGAAGAAAGGGAGGGGCGCGTTTTCCGAGAATTGCACTTGAAAAGGCACTGGCTTATACGAAAAAGCTGGTAGAAGTTACTGCAGAGGGGCCAAAGCCGAAGGAGACCGTTTTCCCGGAGGTTTTTGGAGTGAAGGGCCCATCAGGTAATGAACGGGTTTCCGCACTGCGCCAGTTTGGTCTTGCCGAGGGTGATCCAAAGGGATATCAGGCCACGGAACTTGGTAAAAAGGTGGCCCGCGCACGGGGGAAAAAACGCGGAGAATTGCTGCAACAAGCTTTTTTCTCCAGCGAGTTGTACAAGAATATGTATGGATCCCTGGCGGGTAAGAGCAGTACGGCATCGGATGTGGAAAATGCAGCCAAAACGTTTAAAGTGCATCCGGATAATGCTCCGGAATGTGCGAAGAATTTTATCGCCAGCGCTTTGTTCGCAGGTTTGGGCAGTATGGATGGGGACAAGATGGTGCTTGCCGATGGCGCGGTTACAGCCGCTCCGGAACCCGCTGAAGCTAAGAAACCGGCAAAGCGTGGCCGTCCTGCGAAAAAAGATCAGGCCAAGACCCCGGCGACAAGTGGCCGCCGCGGCCGCAAGCCTGCTGCGAAAACTGCTGCTACAGAGGGCGCAAAAAAGCGTGGCCGCAAACCCGGCTCCGGCAAAACCCAGACAGGCACAGCAGCAGCCGAGGAACCAGCCAACGCACGTATTCAAATCAACATCGATCCATCCATGGATCCGCGAAAACTGGCGCGTCTGCTCAAGGTTCTGCGCGAATACGGCCAGATTTGACCTTCCCGCCTGATGGTTTGACAATCCCCCGGTGTTATCTTTTTTCACCGGGGGATTTCTGTTTTCCCTTGCTGTGGTTACTCTGATGCCCGTCAGGGGATGCAAATTGGGAAGTAAATCGGGCCAGTGGAACGCCGCGTATTGGCTCGCTGTCTTTGATTTTTCCGCATGAAGATGTGAAGAAATGTTTCCTGTATTTTTTTCAGTAAAATATATATATTGTCGATTCCATTCTGTATCGTCGTTTCTACGGTGATGCCAGAGAATAATGATACCACTCAGGACTGCAAGCAGCAGGAGCAAAGATGAATTTATATCTCCAATCTGAAAAAGACACCGAGAAGGAAAACGAAAAGGACAAATCGAGTTCAGCCAACATCGCTGACAAACTGTTTGAGTCCCGTTCGATTTTTATCTGCAGCGAAATCAACCAGAAAGTTGCCAAAGAGATCATGATGCAACTGGTGGCGCTCACAGCAGACTCGGACGAGGATATTACACTGTATCTCAATTCCCAGGGCGGGCATGTGGAAGCGGGTGACACCATCCATGATATGATCCGCTTCGTCAAGCCGCGTGTTCGCATCGTTGGCACGGGTTGGGTAGCCAGCGCCGGTACGCATATTTTTCTCTCCGTCCCCCGGGAAGACAGATTCTGTCTGCCCAACACACGCTTTCTGATCCATCAGCCTTCAGGCGGCGTCGGTGGGCCGGCCTCGGATATCAGCATCGAAGCGGAAGAAATCGTCAAAATGCGCCGGCGTCTCAATGAAATCATCGCGCGGGAAACCGGACAGCCCCTGGAAAAAGTGGAAAAAGATACCGACCGCAATTACTGGATGAGTGCAACAGAGGCCATCGAGTATGGTCTGGTCGGCAAGATCATCTCTTCGATCGACGAATTGAAATAACCCTGTTTGAAAACAAAAAAGCCGCGGTACAAAATATACCGTGGCTTTTTTTATGTTCTGCAGCACCATCAGCGGTTGTTCAGGTCGCGGATTTTTTCTGCCAGAATATCGATGGCCAGGTCGATGGTCTGCCGGTGTGTGCGGAAACAGAGCACAGCGAGGCGTAAGGTGAATGTGCCGTTGATTTGTGTGGATGACAGAAAAACCCGCCCGTCCTCGTGGATCGCCTGCAGCAGCCTGCGATTGAAATCATCGGCATCACCGTGCCGCGGAAGATAGCGGAACGTGGTGATGGAAAGATCCGGCTCAGGCCCCAGTTCAAAACCTTCCATGTCCGCCAGCCGGTTGCGAAAGTAGCGTGTCAGCAGCAGTTTTTCCTCGAGCGCTGCCCGGAATGGCGCGACACCGTGAAGTTTCAGCGGCAACCACATACGCAGGCCGCGAAAATGTTTGGTCAGCTCCGGCGACAGGTCTGCAGGTGACAGTGCGCCCTCAGGAGCAACGGCATCCTGCATGTAATTGGCATGGTAGCGGTGGGCGCGGAACAGAACATCACGGTCCTTGACCAGCACGGCTCCCGTACCGTAGGGCAAAAACAATCCTTTATGCGGATCCATCACCAGGGAGTCGGATTTTTCTATCCCTCTGAGCACTTCTCTGCCCCGTTCGGTCAGCATAAAAAAAGCGCCATAGGCACCATCGACGTGATGCCAGAGGCCATGGGTTTTGGCAATTTCGGCGATGGTATCGAGGGGGTCAACGGCGCCGGTATCTGTCGTGCCGGCCGAGGCCATGATCAGCCAGGGTTTGAGGCCAGCCTGCTCGTCCCGGCGGATGGCTTGCTCCAGCATATCGGGGCGCATGCGAAAACGTTCATCAATCGGGATGAAACGAACAGGTGCTTCCGCCAGTCCGACGATGCGGAGTGCTTTGGTCGCAGAATGATGCAGTTGCTCGGTCGTGTAAACGACCAGGCGGTGAAAATCAGCAGCCTTCGCCTGAAACGCTTCCCGGGCGGCAACGATACTGATGAGGTTGGCGATGCTGCCACCCGAAGTGAGATTACCGGCTGCATTCTCGGGATAGCCGGTGATGCTCGCCATCCACTCGATGAGCAGATTTTCCATTTCTACAGCGCCCGGGTTGGCGAAATAGACACCCGCATAGCGGTTGGTGACATCAGCGAGATAATCGGCGAGGGCGGCGTAGTAAACGCCTCCGCCTGGAACATAGCCGAGATGACCGCCAGAAGCCGGGTTGATCCCCGGCGTATCGACGTGTTCTTTGATCAGATCAAGCAGCTCCGGCAGAGCTGAAGGGTGTTCGGTGATGGGAGAATCCCACAGGCCGGTAGCTGCACCAGCCGGTTTGCGATAGGTAGGAACTGTGTAGATCGATTCGAGAAAGTTTTCTGCGTAGCTGAGAACCTGCTGCTGAGCAGCACTTCTTTTCCCGGCGTCGGGTTCGAGCTGCCGGGCGATATGCTCGAGTCGTTCGATATCTTCTGTCATGTTCTATCCTCTATAACCTGAAAAATTCATAAATTTTGTAATAGGGCGTTACCCGTCTGTCCACAAATGAGCGCTTCGCGCAAGGGCGCCAGGATAACAGAAACCTGAGCTGAGCGATTTATTATTTCGATCAAAAAAAACATCAGGCAGAGCTGTTTGCATGGATCGAGATATTTAATTTTCAGTGTCTGCTGTCTGGTTGTTGTACTGCAATTATGATTTAGCAGGTGCACATCTTATTCTGTGATTTTTTCAGTTTTCCGACTCTTCAGTATGATGTGCCGGGCTGTGCATTCACCGCGATGAGCACGTTGTTTGGTCACACTGCCCTTGCGATGTGACGCTGACACGATGCTCTGCGTTGTAAAGGCACTGTGACGAGACCACGAAAGAGAGCCTGCCTCTGGCTATCCATTTGACTCAGCACTGTTGCATTTTTTCAGCCAGACCGCCAGAACACAGCACGTGCCTGCACCAGAACGGTCATTCCGGTTTCCCTGCAGGAATCCCCCGGACTGAAGCACGAGCCCGAAAAGATGAGATTCCGGCACTGCGCTTCGCCTGGCCGGAATGACAGACGTCGATATCTGCATCAGGCCCGGTTGGCTGAGCTAACCGGATACCCTGAGGCCGAAGTGCGTAGCCAGACAGTTTTAGAAAATTTATAAATTTCTCAGGTTAAACGAAAACAGGTACTCGCAGTATTTCCGGTTAAAATTTTTTTTGAGGTGAAAAATGGTACGGCGACTGACTCTTTTGACTATTGTTTTGATTTTTTCAGCTATGACCACGGCGTCTGTATCTGTTACAGCGCAGGAATATGATATTCTTATCCGCAATGCGCGTGTTCTCGACGGCACCGGTAATCCCTGGTTTTCTGCTGATGTCGCCGTGGTCAGCGATCGGATCGCTGCGATCGGTGACCTCGCCGCAGCCCGCGCAAAACGGATGATCGATGCCGCTGGTTTGTATCTCACGCCCGGCTTTATCGATATTCACTCCCATGCCGATGATTCCATCGAGCGACTGGGTGGTTTCCGCAGCGAGGATCCGGCGAGGCGCGCGGCATTGAATCTGGTTTCACAGGGGGTGACCACGGTTGTGGTCAATCAGGATGGCCGCTCTCTCTGGCCGATCGCTGAACAGGCGCAGGAGTTGCGCCGCAGGGGCATAGGCCCGAATGCCATTCTGCTCGCCGGCCACGGGACGATCCGCCGTCACGTACTGGGGGATGATTATAAGCGCCCGGCCAGCGCAGAAGAGGTGGCACGCATGCAGGCGATGGTGCGCCAGGCGATGCAGGAAGGCGCATGGGGTCTTTCCGCCGGGCTGGAATACGTTCCCGGTCGCTGGAGCACGACCAGCGAGGTCGTCGCGCTGGTGAAAGAGATTGCTCCCCACGGTGTCTATAT
>DRLW01000136.1 GCA_011375275.1 Bacteroidota bacterium | reverse complement strand
GTATTAATCGTATAAATTAAATACGTATTAATTATGCTGTCGTATATCCAATTCAATCCAGCAACATTATTTATAAGCGAACAAGCAGTGAAAAACCAATAAAATGTTCAATAACAAAATTTTAATTCAAAACAAAATATCGATACAACCTATTGATAAAGATATAGTTGAAAAACTCTTACAAAACGTGTGATTTTTTCATTTTATACGATCATCGTGCAAAAAATACTGCCTGTCTGGAAGGCATGTATATAATCAACCAAAAGTAAAAAGAGAGAGGAGAACGAGAATGGAAAACAACGCTATCAGTATCGGCAGGCCTCCATAGCGCGGCAGCAGGGATAAAAACAGATCCCGCAAGCAGTTGTACACGATCACCTGCCATGTGTTCAGACCTGAGTATCCCGGTACGAACACAGACGGCAGTCCGACTGCGTTATGTCAGCCACTATGTCTGCAACATAAAGGAGGCCTTTAATGAAAAGCTTCAACACAAAAAGCGCGATTTCAAAGACAGCCCTTTTCTTCCTTCTGGCTCTGGCAATGCCTGCGCTGCTCTCAGCTCAGAACGGAAACATATCCGGGCGTGTTGTCGATGCCAAGACCGGCGAGCCGATGGCCGCTGCCAACGTCGTCGTCAAGGGAACAAATTACGGCTCTTCAGTTGATCTGGAGGGAAATTACACGATCAAAAATGTACCGGTCGGCACCTATACAGTGACGGCAAACTTTATCAGCCACACGGCGCAGAGCAAAACCGTGCAGGTTGTCGATGGTGAAACTGTGACCGTCAATTTCGAGCTTGAGCCCAGTATTTTGAACATGGACGAACTCGTGGTCACAGCTACTGGTGTTCGCCGTAAGGTGGAAATCGGAAACTCCATCGCCCGTATCGACGCGGAAGATGATGTCAAAATGCGCCCGATCGGCAATATCTCTGATTTGCTGCAAGGTCAGGCTGCGGCAGTACAGATTCTGGAAAGCAGCGGCTCTGTAGGTATGGGCTCGCGTATCCGCATCCGGGGTTCGAACAGTGCCTCGCTGTCCAACGAGCCTGTTGTTTACATCGACGGCGTTCTGGTCAACAACCAGCCGAACTCGATCTCATTCGAGACCGGCGGCCAGTCTCCGTCCCGGATCAATGACATCAACTCCGAAGATATCGAATCCATCGAAATCATCAAAGGCCCGTCGGCTGCAACGCTGTACGGTTCTGTTGCTGCAAATGGCGTGATCCGTATCACCACCAAGCGTGGCCGTACCGGACGCGCGCGCTGGTCGGCTTTTCTGGAAACAGGGCTGGTCAACGATATCGGTGACTATCCGGCCAACTATCAGGCATTGGATGCCAACGGCAACCCCTGCTTCACGTTTGAAGCAGCAGAAGGCGGCTGTACCCAGGCGACGATCAACTCCTTCCAGCCTCTCACCGATCCGGCGACCTCGCCGTTCCGTACCGGCGTAAACAGAGGGCTGGGACTGAGCGTTTCCGGTGGCACAGAAAAACTGACCTACTTCCTGTCCGGAAACTTCTCGGACAGACAGGGTGTCCTGCCGATCAACAATATCCTGCAGGGTACGCTGCGCGGTAACTTCGGTGCCCAGGTTTCTGAAAACCTGCGCGTCGATCTCTCGACCAGCTATGTTTCCAGCGACATGTCTCTGCCGCTGAACGACAACTTTGCGCTCGGTCTCATGGGCCAGGGCCTGAACGGCGCAGCAACACGCAACGCCAACGATGGCTGGGGCGAGTTCACACCGGACGAGCTGTTCACCATCGACACGCGCCAGAACATCGACCGTTTTACTACCGGCCTTTCCGCTGACTGGAAACCGAGCCAGAACCTGAGCTTCAGGATGTCAGGTGGTCTGGACTTCACCTCACGGTGGGACAACCAGTTTTTCCCGACCGGAAAAGCGCCTGCATTTCTGAACTATGATCAGGGTGCACGTTTCTCCAACCGTTTCAATGAATATGTCTATACTCTGGACATGATCGGTTCTTACAGCCGCAAGATCTCCGACAACATCACGTCGCGGACTTCTGTCGGCTTCCAGTATCTGCAGAATCTGATCGAAGGTACTTTTGCTACCGGTCTGCAGCTGGTCGCAGGCAGCAGCTCCATCGCTGGTGCTGCAACGACACTGAGTGATGAAGAGACCACGGAGCAGCGCACCGTTGGTGTGTTCATTGAAGAGCAGCTCGTCTTCAGTGAGAAACTGTTCGTCACCGGTGCTATCCGCTCTGACCGCGGCAGTGCTTTTGGTGCAGCTTTCGACGCTGTCGTCTATCCTAAACTGGGTGTTTCCTGGTTGATGAACGATGAGCCTTTCATCAAAAATATCGGCTGGATGAACTCTCTGCGTCTGCGTGGCGCCTGGGGTGAGTCTGGTGTGCAGCCCGGCACCAACGCTGCATTGCGTTTCTTCAACCCGATCGCGGCAACCGTGGACGGCGGCAAGAACGTCACAGGTGTAACGTTCGGCGGTGTCGGCAATGCAGACCTTCGTCCGGAACGTTCTCGTGAAATCGAGCTCGGTGTGGACGCTACCCTGTTCTCTGACCGCGTTGGTCTCGAACTGACTTACTTCAACAAGCAGACCGAAGACGCGCTCGTATTCAGACAGCTTCCCCTGTCCCTGGGTGTGGGCGCCGGCCGCTTCGAGAACCTCGGTTCCGTAGCCAACACAGGTATCGAAATCTCTCTGAACACACGGGTGATCGATACAGGAATGACGACGTTCAACCTCGGTATCGTCGGTGCGTTTCTCGACAACGAGCTGAAAGCTCTCGGCGAAGGCATCGAGCCGGTAATTTTCGGCACCCAGCGTCATGTTGAAGGCTATCCTCTCGGTGGTTACTGGGATGAAGAATATACCTACAATGATGCCAACGGCGATGGCCTGATCGGCCGCGACGAGGTTCAGGTTGGTGAGACCGTCTATCTCGGTTCGCCTTTCGCGACAAAAGATTTCTCTTTCACCGGTAGCCTCGGCTTGCTGGAAAACCGCTTCGAAATCAGAGCTCTGCTCAGCTATCGTGGCGGCATGAAGCTGTACAACAACACGGGTGCATGGCGGAACGGCAACAGCAACACCCGCGAACTCAACGATCCGGATGCATCGCTGGCAGACCAGGCCCGCGCCATCGCTTCCAAATTCTATGGCACCAACGCCGGTTATATCGAAGATGCTTCGTTCTGGAGACTGCGTGAGGTTTCCCTCACCTATAACTTCCCGAAGAACGTGGCCCGGTCTGTTGGCGTCGGCAACATGAGCCTGACGGTTTCAGGGCGTAACCTCGGCCTGTGGACTGGCTACTCCGGTCTCGATCCGGAAATCAACTCGACTGGTCAGAGCAATTTCGTTACCCAGGAATTCCTCAGCCAGCCGCCGGTTCGTTCCTGGAAAGCTCGTCTCAACGTCACTTTTTAACTCGAAAAATTCACGCTGCATCCGCATGATGCAGACCGGCTGAACGCTTCGCGGATCGCATCAAATACCGCACCGTTCAGCGCCTTAGGGATTCGCGCAGACTACAGCGATCCAAACGAAAAGCAACACAAACTGAATAAAAAGTGAATTTTTCTGTTATCCCGACCCGTGCTTAAGACCGCGCGCACATGTGCGCACACAGGGCGGGCTGACAACGTACCCTTGGAGGTTCATTATGAACATATTTTTCAAGAGCCACACACAAACAGGAAAAATCTGGAGGTCCATGCTTGCTGGTGCAACGGTACTCTTTGCTCTCAGCTCACAGGGTTGCGACTCCCTGGTAGATGTGACCGATCCGGATATCGTTACCCCGGAATCACTGAACAGCGAGGCGGGGATCGCCACTCTGCGTGCCGGTTCCCTCGGCGACCTGGCCGTAGCCATGAGCGGTTCAGCAGCAGGCCACGGTGCGACCGCAGGGCTGATCGTCATGAGCGGCCTGATGTCGGACGAGTATGATTACTCCGGCACCTTCCCGACCCGTCGTGAAGGCGATACACGCCTGGTACAAAACACCAACTTCACCATGAACCGGATCTATGGCAACCTGCACAGAGCCCGTGCAGCCGCTGAAGCAACCATCGATCAGGCAACACGGTTTGGTGGTGTGCCTACGGTTGAAAGTGAAATGCAGAGCGTCGTCGGCTACGCCTACGTCATGTTCGCCGAGACTTTTTGTGCCGGCGTCCCCTTCAGCAAGGCCCCCTCTGACGGTGGCGAGCTGGAATATGGCGTGCCTCTGACCACAGAGCAGATGTTCACCAAAGCTGTCGAATGGTTTGACAAAGCCATCGCCAGCGCCGGTTCTGACGCCAGGCTGGCCAACCTCGCCCGCGTCGGCAAGGCGCGCGCCATGCTCGGCCTGGGACAAATCGCAGCGGCTGCTTCTGTCGTCAGCTCAGTGCCGACGGATTTCGTCTATAACATCGAACATTCGACAAACAGCCGCAGGCAGGAAAACGGTATCTACATCATGACCACTGTTCGCCGCCAGTTCTCCATCGCGGACGGCAAGGGTGGCAATGGTATCAAATATCGTTCAGCCATGGACCCGCGTGTTCCCTGGGACGGTGGCACTGCTTTCGGGCAGGATGATATCACCACCTACTACAACCAGCTCAAATACACCTCATCCAGCGCTCCGGTCGCACTGGCTTCGGGTATCGAAGCACGGCTGATCGAAGCTGAGGCTGCTGTCGAAGCTGGCGACGCTGCAACCGTTGCAAGTATTCACAACGATCTGCGCGCTACGGTCGGCCTGGCCGCAGTCGATCTCTCCGGCATGACCGTGCCTGAAATGCGCAAGTTCCACTTTGATGAGCGTGCCTTCTGGCTGTACAGCACCGGCCACCGCCAGGGCGACCTCCGCCGGCTGGTACGTGTCTATGGCGAAGACGTC
>DRLW01000135.1 GCA_011375275.1 Bacteroidota bacterium | reverse complement strand
GCTCATTTGCAAGTGAGGGTTTGACGAACGCGGATTTTTTTATCCCCCATTCAATCGGGCGCCGGTTCGCGGCCGGCCAAAAGCGCCTCAACTTCATCCTCGATATGCCGGACGAGTTCCGGCAGGCAGGCAGCGATCGGGGCACTGAGCTCCAGGTCCATCTCCCGCAGAGGCTCGATGGAAACAGCGAAGAGCGTCACGCGCGGTGTTTTGCCGAGCAGATAAAATGAGTCCAGCAAGTCTTTCAGGCCGATGTCGTGCGCGGTCAGGGCGCGCGGATAATCGCCGGAGAAGCGGGGTTGCAAACGGGTCACCGTCCCTGCCGGCTGCCCGTCGATGGTGGCGTCGATCATGATGATGTGCTCAGCGTTTTGCATGGGTTCCAGCAGGGTGAAACTGCCGGTGCCGCCGTCGAGCACGCGGACGCCCGGCGGCCATTTTTTCTCCGCCAGGAGCCGTATGGCGTGCACGCCGGCGCCTTCGTCGCCCATGAGCACATTGCCGATGCCGAGAATGAGAATTTCCATGTTGCTCCGGATTATTGAAACCTTGCGAAGGTTCAAAACCTTCGCAAGGTTTTGGTTATTCTTTCTTCAGAATATCTTCCCTCTCGAACTTCCAGCCGCCGACCATGGACGAGGTCGTGCCACGCCCTCGACGTAATCGTGGTAAAATACCAGATAGACGTGGATGATCGAGAACACCACGAAAAACCACATAGCCAGATGGTGACACTAGCGAACGAATGAACCTTGCGAAGGTTCAAAACCTTCGCAAGGTTTTGGTTATTCTTTCTTCAGAATATCTTCCCTCTCGAACTTCCAGCCGCCGACCATGGACGAGGTCGTGCCGCGCCCCTCGACGTAATCGTGGTAAAATACCAGATAGACGTGGATGATCGAGAACACCACGAAAAACCACATGGCCAGATGGTGCCACTGGCGAACGGCAAACTCGCCGCCCATCAGCGGGATGACCCATGTGAACAGGCCGGGAAGCCACGAGGAGCTCATGCCCGCGTACAGGGCAAAACCCGTGGCTGCCTGAAACAGGAAGACGAGAAAGGTCAAAAAGTAGATGAAACCGGCCAGAGCGTTGTGGCCGAGGGAGATGTGTTCACCGCTGCGTATCTGCAGAATATCGACACGCAGCACTTCGAGTATTTCCCGCCACTGCTCCCGGCTCAGGGGGATGAAGTTCTTCCAGCGCGCGTAGCGATTGCCGGCAAACCCCCAGTAGATGCGCACCAGAAAGTTGAAGAAAAAGATAAATGCGGTCACGAAATGGATAAACCGCACGGTCCCGAACCAGTACTGTTGATAGGCCTCGTCTGCATAGCGGATCGTCGTCGGGCTGCCGATGATGTAGCCGGTGATGATCAGCAGGACGATGCACGCAGCATTGACCCAGTGGTACAATCTGACCGGAAATTCCCAGACATATACCCTGAGGTAGGGCACAGCTTTGCTTTTTGCCATGATGTCCTCCTCACTGGAAAGTCAGATTGTGAATGTGCTTGCCGTCCGGATCGTAGAGATGCACAGCGCAGGCGATGCACGGGTCGAAAGAGTGCACCGTGCGCAGGATTTCCACGGGCTGCTCCAGGTCCGCCACCGGCGTGCCGATGAGCGCAGCCTCGTAGGAAGAACGCTGGCCGCGGCCATCCCGGGGCGAGGCGTTCCACGTGCTCGGAACGACGAGCTGATAGTTGGCGATTTTCTTATCTTTGATGCGAATCCAGTGTGCCAGCGCTCCGCGCGGCGCTTCGGTCATGCCGACACCGATCGCTTCCTCCGGCCAGGTCGAGGGCTCCCATTTTTCGTTGTTGAACGTGCGCGTGTCGCCGGATTTGATGTTGGCAACGAGATCCTCATAGAAGCCTTTCATCCAGTGCACGACGAGCTGTGTTTCCAGGCCGCGTGCAGCGGTTCTGCCCAGGGTGGAGAACAGCGCTGTCACCGGCACATTCAACCGCGACAAGGTGTCGTGCACGATGTCCTGCACCTCGGTCACGCCCTTGCCATAAGCCACCAGCATGCGCGCCAGCGGGCCAACTTCCATGGGATGGTTACGCCAGCGAGGCGTTTTAATCCAGGAATATTTGCCGTCGGTATCGAGATATTCGAAAGGCGGTTTCGGCCCGGTGTAGTTGAACTCGGTCTCGCCTTCCCAGGGATGTTTGCCGGTTTCGTCGCCCTCGGCATAGCTGTACCAGCTATGGGTGACGTATTCCTTGATTTCCTCCTGATCGCGGCCGTTGACCTCATGCACTTCGTTCAAATTCCTGCCGAGAATGGCGCCGCGTGGCAGCTTGAATGCCTCCGGATCATTATACCCGGCTACAGGCAGGTCACCATAGGCGAGATAATTTTCCAACCCTCCGCCGTACTGGGCCCAGTCCTTGTAAAACCCGGCGATGGCCAGCAGGTCCGGAATGTACAACTGCTCGACGATCTGGATGGCTTCATCGATCAGGCTGCCGACGTGGTTGAGGCGCTCGGTGTTGATGGCGCTGACCTCGTTGAGGTTGATCGAACAGGGCACACCGCCGACGAGGTAGTTCGGATGCGGATTTTTACCGCCGAAAATCGCGTGGATTTTCACCAGCTCCTTTTGCCATTCCAGCGCTTCGAGATAGTGGGCTACGGCGAGCAGGTTGACCTCCGGCGGCAGCTTGTACGCCTTGTGCCCCCAGTAGCCGTTGGCGAAAATGCCGAGCTGCCCGCTGCCGACAAAGGCCTGGACGCGCTTTTGAATGTCAGAAAAATAGTTCGGCGAGGTTTTCGGCCAGCGTGAAATCGAACGGGCTATCGTCGCGGTCTGCTTTGGATCAGCAGAAAGAGCGCTGACCACATCGACCCAGTCCAGGGCATGCAGATGGTAAAAATGGATGACGTGATCCTGCACCATCTGCGCGCAGAACATCAGATTGCGGATGAGTTCGGCATTGCGGGGGACGACGATACCGAGAGCGTCCTCCACTGTTCGCACGCTGGCGAGAGCATGCACAGTGGTGCAGACACCGCAGGCGCGTTCTGTGAAGGCCCAGGCGTCGCGCGGGTCGCGGCCGAGCAGGATTTTTTCAAAACCGCGCACCATCGTGCCGGAGCTGTACGCCTCGGTGATGACGCCGTTATCGACAATTGCTTCGATGCGCAAATGCCCCTCGATGCGCGTGATCGGATCGACGACTATGCGTGCCATCAGCTCTCACCTCCCTTCTCGGTGACAGATTCTTCCTTGTGCTCCTCGATCAGTTTTTTCTTGCGGATATTTGTCGCGATAGCGTGGGCTGCAACACCAGCAGCCGCGCCGATGCCCACCACCGTGCCGATGGTGTCAGCAGTGGTTTCGATGCCGAAACCCGGAAAGTTGGCGAGATGCTGGTAGAACGGGCCGTTATCCCAGAAACCGTTTTCGCTGCAGCCAATACAGCCGTGCCCGGACTGGATCGGGTAGCTGGTGGCTTCGTTCCAGCGCGTGACCGAACAGGCGTTGTAGGTGACCGGCCCGCGACAGCCCATTTTGTACAGGCAATAGCCCTTGCGGGCATTTTCGTCATCCCAGGACTCGACGAACAGCCCGGCGTCGTAGTACGGCCGGCGATAGCAGGTATCGTGCACACGGCGGCCGTAGAATTCCCGCGGCCGGCCCTGGCTGTCCAGCTCCGGCATGCTGCCATAGACGAGAATATGCGTCACCACGGCGGTCATGACATCGCCGATGGGCGGGCAGCCGGGTACGTTGATCACCGGCTTGTGGATGATTTTGTGGATCGGCGTGGCATTGGTCGGGTTGGGGTTGGCGGACTGAACGCAGCCGTTGGAAGCGCAACTGCCCCAGGCGATGACGGCAGCAGCCCCTTCCGCAGATTCGCGCAGGATGCTTTCCGCAGATTCGCCGCCGATCATGCAATAAACGCCGTCGTCCTTCATGGGCACGGACCCTTCGACGAGAAGAATATACTTGCCGGAGTAGTTTTTCATCGTGTCCAGACGGCATTTCTCGGCCTGATGGCCGGCAGCGGCCTGCAGGGTTTCGGTGTAGTCGAGGGACAGATAGTCGAAGAGAATGTCAGCAACGATGGGGTGGGAAGAGCGGATGAACGACTCGCTGCAGCAGGTACATTCCTGAAAATGCAGCCAGATAACGGGCGGGCGCGGCTTTTGTTCAAAAGCCCTGACGACAGTGGCCAAACCGCTCGCCTCGATGCCGGCCAGAGTTGCGGCGTAGCTGCAGAAACGCAGAAAATCCCGGCGCGTGTAGCCTTTGGCCAGCATGATTTCCTGGATGGTCAGATTGTCTTCTGCCATGATACCTCCCTTGTTTCGGTGAGCTGATACACACATGTACGTCGTGTCCGGAGCACGGATCAGGGGCAGCCGTTTCAGGTATCAATTATGAAGAAATCAGTAAGTGGTGGGAGTTCGTTCCGGTTGATCGTCGGCATCCGGACGGTAACAATGGCGTAACATCTCCAAAAAACATGCCGGAACAGGGTTGGGTCATCTTGTCGAACGCGTCCCATGCAGGCAGAGATGACTGCCGGTTGGGAGAAAAAACACGAGGGCAGAAAATCAGCCTGAAAAAATGCCGGCGGAGTGAAAAGCGCACCGTGTGTTCACGCTGTTGTGGTGGCCGATACAGAACCCGATGCAGCGCAGTGTCGCAGCCGGCATTTCCTGAAATTAGGAATAGTAATTGAGATTATTTCTAAATTTAAGAAATGAGGATGGCCCGGGCGGTGTGGTGGTTGGCGGGAAAATTT
>DRLW01000134.1 GCA_011375275.1 Bacteroidota bacterium | reverse complement strand
TAACAACGGTACCCTGAAGATGCCCGGGACCGGGCAGCGCATGCGCTTTTTTCAGGCACACGCCTCCTCGCTGGCGGCACAAGCCTGCCGGTCTGCTCTGAAAAACGCCGGCTGTTCAACGGCACAGATCACACACCTGATCACCGTTTCCTGCACGGGATTTTATGCGCCGGGAGTGGATGTCGAGCTCATCGATACCCTTGGTTTGCCAGCGACGACGCGTCGTATCCAGGTTGGTTTTATGGGGTGCCACGGCATGCTCATTGCTCTGCGCGCAGCGCGTGCTATTGCCGGCGCTCAGCCTGAGGCAAGGGTACTCGTGTGCGCGGTCGAGCTGTGCAGTCTGCATTTTTCCGGCAAAAGTGATCCGATGTGCATGGTTGCCGACAGTCTTTTTGCCGATGGTGCTGCAGCCGTGGTCGTGGCGGCAACCGATGCAGCCTCTTATGTGCTTGCGTCAGAAGGATCGTATCTTTTCCCGGACAGCCGGGGGATGATGAGCTGGACGATAGGCGATGAGGGCTTTGTCATGTCTCTTTCGCCGCAGCTTCCCGGCATGCTGCAGAAAAATCTCGCTCCGGTTATCGATTCCTGGCTGGCGGAGAGCGGGGTGCAGCGTTCGCAGGTTACACACTGGCTGGTGCACCCGGGCGGGCCGCGTATTCTGCGCGCTGCCGCCGGAGCGCTGGAACTGCCGGAAAGTGCTCTGCAGCTCTCACGCCAGATTTTATCTGACTACGGAAACATGTCCTCGCCAACATTGCTGTTTATCCTGCACGCCCTGGGCGAAGTTGAGGCCGGCAGTCTGCTTGCCCTGGTCGGGTTTGGCCCGGGAATCACCTGCGAGATGCTGTTGCTCAAAGCTGTCTGAGCACTGGGGTGAGGGAAGGACGGCCATGCGTCGGGAAAAGCTTGCGCTTCTGCAAAAAAGTGACAACTTGTTTTTTATTCAAGGGATTCAACAGGGCACATGCCTGGTAAACCGAACTTCGGTATTTCGAGCGCGAGCCTGAAATCGGGACGTGCCGGCACTCCGCTTCGCTGAAGCCGGAATGACGAGGTGAGGAGCAGCACCCATTCTGTCATTCCGGTTTTCGCGCCAGCGGAATACCGGAATCTCCTCGTTTTGAGCACGTGCTTGAGTTTGGGAGATTCCTGCACTCCGCTTCGCGGCGGAGCCTTTTTCAGAATTTGTGAATTTATCAGAATACGTTTCAGAAGCACCAAAGCACATTACAGCCCGTCACGCCGCCATTCACTCAAGCTTTCCTGTCCGGAAAAATCATGCACAAGAAAACTATCCTGCCGCTGATTGTGCTCATCAGTATCCCGGCGTTTGCTGCTGGCCTGATGGCACAAAACCGGGATTCCACCCGCGCGGTTCTTCTCCTGGAAAAAGCAGCCACCGCCCGTGAGCAGGGCTCGGTAAAAGAAGCACGATCTGCCTATAAAAAGCTGCTGAAGATTCCCGCATACCGCAAACAGGCGCTGGTCGGGCTGGGAGAGCTGGCTTTTGAAGAACAGAAGTGGAAAGTCGTCGAAGATGTATTCGACAAAGTGGCGAAACAAGACCCGGCAGACCTCAGCTCATGGTACTATCTCGCGATTGCCAAGCGGGAGATCGGTATTTTCAGGCCGATTTTGGTGCGAAGAATGATCTGGAATAAATCCCGTGATTATTTCAGGAAAATCATCGCACAGGATGAGCAGTTCCGCGATGTGTATTACCAGTTCGCGATTTTGCAGCGCTACCGTAAAAAATATGAAGAAGCCATCGAACTCGGGCATCGTCAGATTACTCTGCGGCCGGATGATGCCGCTGCGCAGCTCGGCCTTTTTCGTTTGTACAAATACATGATTACTCACCGCGATGCCGGCAAGGCCATGGCCTGGCTGGAAAACCGTGACAGCGCGTTCGATCGTTTTTTTGCCGGCGAGCTGTTGCGCCGGCAGGGCGAGCTGGAGCAGGCACTGCGCCGTTTCGCTGAGGTCCCGGCGGCGGACTCGACCTTCAGTCCGGTTGCGCTTGCTCTTGCCCGCGCAAAGGTCTGGTATCTAAAAGGTGATCCTGCCCGCGCCCAAAAGCTCGTGTTTCTGGCTCTGGACCAGATAAAAAACAGGCTCGACTGCGGGCTGGTCTTTAACGATTTCAAATATATCCTCTCAGATGAAGAACTGCGGCAGTATGAGACTGCGGAAACGCCGGGGCAATGCGCCCAATTCTTCCGCACCCTGTGGCGCAAACGCGACCCGCTGCCGGCCGAAACAGTGAATCCACGTTTGACAGAGCACTACCGGCGTCTGCTCTATGCAGAAGAAAATTACGTTTTTGATGGCTTTAAGGCGTGGGTCAACAATCCGGACAAAAGCTCGTATCTGAAATTTCCCCGTTCCTATGCCCTGAACGATGAATTCAATGATAAGGGGCTGATCTATCTGCGTCACGGCCCGCCCGACGACCGTATCGTCACGGTGGGAGAGAGTGTACCGCGGAATGAATCGTGGCTCTACTATCCACGCGCCAAAGGACAGCAGGTACTCACGTTTCACTTCATCATCGATGAGCTGATGGGCAAGGCCAACAACTGGCGGCTTTCGCCGGTTTTGTATGATCAGCGCATGCTCGAGGACCGGCTGCAGTGGGGGAACATCTACCACAAGATGCTCACTGCCACGCCGGTGGAGCGCCTGAGCTATGAAGTCGAAATGGCGGATGAGAGCAAGCAGTCCGTACGTGAAGGCCTGAGCACCGATCGCCATACCTGGGAGAAAAAGGTTATCCCCTTTTCTTTCCCGATTCGGGTCACCACTTTTCGGGGCCGAGGGGGGATGCACCAGGTCAGTATCGCGTACGCTCTGCCGGTCAGCGAGCTGCAGAGCATTCTGAAAGACGGCTACCTCGAAGTTGAAATGGGTGCCGTGCTGCGCGATTCTCTGTGGCAGGAGGTCACGCGCTCTGTTTACAACCTGCGCCAGCGCACGCCACGAAACAGTACGGGACGGATAAACTATCTCATCAATGGTTTTGAGCTCAACGCCGCTCCCGGCATTTATCACGCTGCTTTTCATGCCCGTCCATCTGACAGCAACATGCTTGCCGGCTATCAGTTCGATATCGTTGTGCCTGATTATGACAGCGATACCCTGCAGGTCAGCGATATCCTGCTGGCCAGCGTGATAGAAGATGCCGGCAAAACCTCAGGCAAGTTCATCCGCAAGGGCCTGCGCGTGATTCCCAACCCCACGGTCTCCTACCCGCGTACCGCGCCTGTGCATGTGTATCTGGAAATCTATCACATGCAGCCGGACGAGCAAAACCGGGTGCGCTATCGCATCGAGTACAGTTTGGATTTGAAAAAACGCACAAGTTCCGGCGTGGGCAAACTTTTCACATTTTGGCGGCGCAGCAAGCAAAATGTCGTGTCCGTCGCTTCGGACAGAGAGAGCACGACGGTTGATCCGATCGAGTTTATCGCACTCGACGTCCAGAAAGCCGTTGCCGGTGAATATGAGCTGCGTGTACGCGTGACCGACAAGGAGAGCGGCCGGCAGGTCGTGAAGACCGCGCGCCTCGAGTTGCGCTGACTGCGATCGAAGCAGAGGGAGAAATCTGTTGTTGAAATTTTCTTCTCCGGCGGAAATACGCCCGTACTGTATGTCTGCAGCAGGGTGATCTGTGAATGATGGATAACATCGTGGGACGGGTGAGATGCGTTGAAAATTTTATTCGCAGTCTCGCGCTGCGTCAGGAAAAACGTAGGAGTAAGGATTAAAGAAAGGACCTGCCATGCGAATAGCCATTTTTTCAGATACGCACTTCGGTGATGAACTCGGCGCGCTGGTTGCCTACCAGAACGGCAAGCCGGTTCTCGGGCCGAAGTACACAGCCTTCCGTGATGCCGTCGGGCAGAACAATGATTATTTCATCCTGCTCGGCGATGTTTTTGATTTTTCCATCAAAAGCTATGCTGAAGCCTATGAAGCGGGCAAAGTATTTTTTGACCAGGTAAAGAAGGACGGCCTGGTCAAGCAGTTCATCTACGTTGCCGGAAATCATGATTCAGACATGTGGCAGATTGTCGAGCATCAGGTCAATATCATCAACCAGGTCGGCAAGGGTAAGCCACCGCGATCGTTTAAATGGTCGCTTCCCGGTGTGTTCGACCTGCGCTCCGGTTCCGCAGACCCGGATCTGGTACTACCCGGCGTCACGCGCAACGCCGGCTCTCCACGATACGGCGGACTTTTTCTCGATGCCATTTCAGGGACGGATGAGAGCAGCAAAAGCGCCTTTTGTTTTGCCTATCCCAACGTGTATATCGCTACGGATGAGGGGAATGTGCTGGTGACCCATGGCCATTACCTCGAAAATTACTGGTCCCTGCTCGGTGAGCTGGCACAGCTCGTAGCAGGTGAGGATATGCGCGCCCTGCCAGAAGGTAAGAAGCTCAGCGATCCGATCGATTTGAAGGACTTTGTCGCGCTGAACTTCCCGCTGAACCAGCTTGCCTGCACCGGGGTTGGCCAGGCCGGCCCGTTGACGGAAATCGTGCGCGCGATCATGTATGAGGTTAAGGCTAAAGACCTCGACCGCGTCGAAGATTATGTGTACACCATGCTCGACGATGGAATTTTTAAATATAAAGCCTATGATCCACGAGAGTGGGCTACGGACGCAATCGCCCGCGGCATTACCTCGTTCGTGGTCAACAAACTGAAAAACCAGGAGTCAGCGCGTTATAACACCCGCTTTCTCGAAAACGAAGACGTCCGTGAACGCTTCATGAACTTTTACCGCGCCAGCCTGGTCGAACTCGATCATCTGAGCGCGGAACACGGCATCACCCTGCCCGCTCCTGATACCGTGATCTTTGGCCATACTCATGAACCTACCTCGTGGAATGCGCCGGATGCCCCGGTCATCGGAGTTACGCATGCCGGCCAGCAGCACCAGGTGCGGCTATACAATACCGGCGGCTGGCTTTACAGGCAGAAAGCAGAGGGCCTGCAGTTCACCGGCGCGGATATTTTTATTTTTGAATCAGATAAATCGCCGGTCTCGATTGCCCTGCGCTGAGCCCCGGGGCTCGCTGCTGCAATCAGTACCTGTCCACCAATTTGTGCGTACCGGGCCGCCGAGCAGGCCCTCGACGAAAGGATGCACATGTTAACCTATTCGTATTCATATTATGATGTCCAGAACACCCGTCTGCATGTCGTCGAAGCCGGCCCGGCTGATGGCCCGACCCTGGTGTTTTTACATGGCTTCCCTGAGTTCTGGTATGGCTGGCACCGGCAGATTCGCTATTTCGCCGAACGCGGCTGGCGGGTGATCGTGCCCGACCAGCGCGGATATAACCTCAGCGCGAAACCTCAGGGTATCGGTGCCTACAGGCTCGATATCCTGGCCGGAGATATCCTCGCTCTTCTCGATCAGATGGGGGTGGCAAAGGCCGTGGTCGCTGGACATGACTGGGGCGGCGTAGTGGCCTGGTGGCTGGGTATGAACCATGGTGACCGCCTCGACCGGCTGGTGATCCTGAACGCGCCTCACCCCTCAGTCATGCGCCGGGCTCTGCTGCATAACAGCAGGCAGCGACGCAAAAGCTGGTATGTTTTTTATTATCAGCTTCCGTTTTTACCTGAGCGTAAGCTGTCCGGCGAAAACTGGAAGGTGCTGACCGCTGCCATACAGAAGACGAGCCTGCCGGGTACGTTCGGTGAGGAAGACCTGCGAAAATATCATCAGGCCTGGGCGCAACCCGGGGCCATCAAAGCGATGCTGAACTGGTACCGGGCTTCGCTGCGCAGAACTCCCCCACGCCCGAAGTCAGCACAGGTCGCGGTGCCGGTTTTGTGCATTTGGGGAGTAAAAGACCGTTTTCTGGGCATTGAATTGGCAGAGGAGAGCGTAGCCCGTTGCATAAATGGCCGGCTGGTCACCATCGACGAAGCGACTCATTGGGTGCAACACGAGCAGGCTGACCGGGTCAATGCCGAAATCGAGAGTTTTTGTTCAGATGAGTAATATTGGAGCCGGTTTTTTATCGATAAGCGAAGCGCGTGGGGCTTGTCGGGGAAACCGGAACTTTTTTTGATAAATTGCGTCGCTGGCTGGCTGGTTACCGCTCAGTGTATCCAGTGCAGAAGATTCTTGGTATTCTGGGAATGAATCCTCTCCGGTTGCTGTTCTTCCGGAACGTAGCGCAGGCAGACAGAGCGTGCGTGAACAAATCTGGAACCAACTGGCGGAAGGAACATGATGAAGAAACTGGTTTTGATCATTTTGGCTGTCGC
>DRLW01000133.1 GCA_011375275.1 Bacteroidota bacterium | reverse complement strand
CGTGCGGGTTATCCGGCCATCGTTTGGCGGCCAGCAGAAGAGCGAGCACGAGAGGGAAATAAGGGTCCTTCGAAGTGTCGAACTCATCGGGATGGCGTGGATACATGCCCGGAGCATATTTTTCTGCGCTCAGGCCCTGCATCATACGGTTGAAGTCAGGCTCATCCCCGGAAAGAACGACAGCGACGAGCTGGCATGATGTGTAAAAAAGTGAATCGCGCTTGCCGAATTCTGCCAGTCCGCCTGTAATCATATCCTTATTGCGCAGCCAGATGTCTTTGAACAGGTGATCCTCGGGTAAGGATGAGAGATAGAACTGATATTTTTTCTGCAAATTTTCTGACATGCCGCCTCCTTGGCCTGGGGAGCTGCTTTAATTTTTTAACCTGAAATTTCCTGATCGTGAATGCACGGATCACGTGAGCACCAACCAGGTATGGCGCAGAATTTTGGGGACCATGCATTTTTCAGGCTTGCAACAAGATACGCACCCGCGAAAGAGGATTGCAAAGAAAATCGGCACCAAAAAAGAACCCCGGCTACCTGGCCGGGGTTTTGAGAAGGCAACCCACATTCTTTCTGATGCAGAGAAAACAGTCATCGACTGAGCAGCATTTTATGGCTGAGTGTGCCGCCGGATGAGCGAATGACGAGCAGGTAGAGTCCGCTCGCTACTGTGTGTCCGCGCTCATCTGTGCCATCCCAGCGCAGGCTGTGGTGCCCGGCGGGGAGCCGTCCGGCGTGCAGCAGGCGGATTTCCTGGCCGAGGCTGTTGAGAATGCTTGCCCGGATCTCGTCATCCGCGGGCAGGGCAAACCGGATCACGGTGTGCGGATTGAAGGGATTCGGAAAGTTGCCGTACAGGGTGAGCTGTTGCGGCAGTTGCTCTTCCCCGGACATGAGTTTTTCGAATTGCAATACCGCCGTTGGGCTCTCCCCAGTCGCTTCTGCTCTTTTTGCCAGACTGAAATAGTTTAACGACATCACGGTGCATTCGATGGAAAATTTCTCGCCACCCGGATTGCTGATGTGTACTTCGCGGAAAGCTGATCGCTCCCCCTCGGTGAGCAGAAAATCATCCCCGACGAAGCGGGTGAAGTTAAACCAGTATCCGTTTTTATCCGTCTGCGAGCTGTCGGCCAGATCGGCATTGCTGATGGTTACGAGTCCCGGGCTTGCCGATTGTATGCGCAGCCGCAGGGTGATCGGGGCAACCAGTGCGCCGGCATGGCGAAGCCGGAGGGCGATTTTGAAGGTGATCAGGCCTGTGGCTGCATCTCTGGTGCGGTTCCGCACCTCCAGCGCCACGCGCCCACCACCGATGTGTACCGCGCCATCCTGAAAAGCCTGCCAGGCTGAAAAGGCCGCGCCATCCGTACGGTATCCGGGGGAAAACTTCGCGCCAAACGCGTGTTTTATGCTGCTGTGCGGGGCGAACTCACCAGTGAACTCCGGGGAGCGCACGATGGCACTGCCAGTTGCGGTCTCGTCGCGCCAACGAACGCTGTCCGCTCTCCTGCCCTCCGCATCGTACAAGGACACTTCCCCACGCTCTGCCGGCAGATCAAGCGCACCGGAGCTTGCCGTGGTGAGCAAATTTTTATAACCAGCATAGCCGAAATAGCCCCGGGGCGTACCACCGGAAAAAACTACGAACGCTTCGCGTGGGGGCAGAATCGTTCCGGCCGCAAAGCGATGCAGAACCACACCACCGGCACGCAGGGTAAATGCACCGATGTCAACGGCCTGATCCGTCACATTGACGAGCTCGATGAAACGGTCTGCCGATGAAACTTCACCATCCCCGTTGGCATCTCCGCCTGCGGGATTGGGAAAAACTTCGTTGATGACAACGGCCGGCGGCGCGGGTTCGATGACTGTGATGAGTATCGAGTCGCTGGCGCTGCCACCAAAACCGTCGCGCACTGTGAAAACGACAGGGCCGAATATGCCGCTCACCTGTGGGCGCCAGAAAAACTCAGCGCCGACAAAACGGGCGCCCGCAGGCAGGTTAGCAGCTTCAAAACTCAGGGAGTCCCCATCGGCATCTTCTGCGCTGAGAGTGAAGCGCAAACTATCTCCCACCATGAGCTGCTGGTCTTCGATTTTTGCGAGCGTGGGCGGGGTATTGGCTACGCCGGGGAAAGGTGTGCCGTCGCTTTTTGTCCCGGCTGAAAATGGCGTGCCGGCTATTTCATTGTGCTTGACAAATTCACCATCGATGTCGGGAGAGCGCACGAGGGACTGGTCTTTCCCGGCTTCTTTCCCGTATGTGTGGCTATCGACAATCCGGCCGCTGGCATCGCTCAGCGTAATCGTGTCGCCGGTATTATTCAGGCTCAGGCCGCCGCTTTCGGCTACATGGACGTGCGCGTGGCCGAAAGTACCCGAGGGCATCCCGCCACCAAAGACGAGCAGGGCATCCCCCGGCCCCAGTTGGGTTCCTGCGGGGAAAATATGCCGGACACGGGCTGCATCGGAAAGGCTCCAGCCGCTGATGTCTATGCTTTCATCGCCGCCATTGACCAGCTCGATGAACTCATCTTCACTGCTATGGCGTGTGCCGTCGCCGTTGGCATCGCCGCTCTGACCGGCTGGTGGATCAGCGAGAATTTCATTGATCACGATCGTCGCTAAAGGGGTGACCGTAATCGTGATCGTGTCTGCATCTGCCCCCCCGCGACCATCCTCCACACGGAAGATGATATTTTCAAATGTACCGGCACTGTCCGGAATCCAGGAGAATTCTTGCTGGGCAAACGTTGCCCCGCGCGGCAGATTTTCAGCACTGTAGCTGAGGGGATCGCCGTCTTTGTCGCTGGCTGTCACCGTGAAACTCAGGGTGTCACCCACCTGCACGCTCTTGTCGCCGACAGGGTCGAGAACCGGTGGGTTGTTGGCCACATTCTGCGAGAAAGGCGTGCCGTCAACTTTGCTGCCCGGGGAGAAAAGTGCGCCTGATGCTGCGGCGATCGATGAGTGGCGTGTAAATTCTCCTGTGATATCCGGCGCACGGGACAGAGACTCATCTTTCCCTGCCTCGGAACCATATTGGTAACTGAGTACAGTATCCCCCTGCGTTGTGATCAACGAAATGGTATCACCGCTGTTGTTCAGGCTGAGGGTTCCGGTGCTGGCGGTCTGCACGGTCGCACCGGAAAAATCTCCCTGCGGTGAACCACCACCAAAGATGACGAGCGCCGCCCCTGCGGGCAGAACCGTCCCTGCCGGGAAAACATGCCGGCTGCGCGTGGCATCAGCGATATGCCATCCACCGAGGTCAGCATCTGCTGCGCCCGTATTGACCAGTTCGATGAATTCATCCTGGCTGCTGTGGCGCGTACCGTCGCGGTTGGCGTCGCCGGCAGTACCAGCGGGCGGGTCTGCGAGAAATTCATTCAGGATAATTTGGCCAGGGGCGGGAGCCGCCGGCAACAGCGCGAAGAAAATGAGATGAAGAAAAATCCTGTGGGCTGGGTATGATCGCTTCATAAGCGCCTCCTGAGAGAATCGGGTGACAATCAGTCGGCCCCTCTTGTGCGCGTGGCACAAAAATTATGGGAGCTGGTGATAGAGTGCTCTCATGGTGAGGAAAAGGCTTTGCAATCGTTATCAGCAGCGCAGTGCAGAGTCGTATTATTCCCCCGGCAGGAATAAAGAAGGTCGGACGAGATGATGCGTAAAACGGAGAATGAGCCCCTTCTCCCCTCTGATGAACGAATAGCTGCAAAACATCACAAAGCGGAAAGATTTTAACGAAAGGTAATAAAGTGGATGGCTCTTCTTCATATCGTGCGGGTGTTAAGGGGAGTGAAATACTGGGTGATTATCTCCCTGGCAGGGTAAAACGTTTGTCGTGCACGCAACTCGCAAATTCCTCCGGATTGGCCCGACAAGATGCGGTCTCAGGCACTTGGGATAGTCTCAGCCGGCCGGGTTGGGTGGTTGTGACGCTGG
>DRLW01000132.1 GCA_011375275.1 Bacteroidota bacterium | reverse complement strand
CCCGATTTTAAATCACATGCAACGGCGGCAATGGATGTGAGGATGGTTTTTTGATATTATTTTGTCGGCGTTGTCGTAGGGGTTCAAAATTTTGAACCCCTACAAATTTTGAACCCCTACGAAATCCCCCTCGATAGTCATTGCCCCGTTTGGTGGACACGGATTGGATTCCGGCCATGATGGGCCCGGTGGATTCTGGTTTTGGCCCCGGTTTAATGTATAGGCGACCGTACCGCGCGACATGAATGTCGCGCCGCAGCCATCTCCCCCCCTAAAATATCCTGCAACAACGAATAGTATCGTCCCGCACGGCATGAATGCCCGCCACAACCTGGTTTTGCCCCCCGGTTCCGGAACGTTTGCAACATTTGTCTTTCCGCCTTATCCTGTTGCGTGCCAGGCACTGTTCTGCCCAGCACTCTGAGAGTCTATCCGGATGGAATGACCCACATCGTTCACGTCAGGTACTACGCCGGACAGGGCAATGATGAAAAATATCCGGTCATCCTGTTTCTCCGGTATCCGGCCTGCCACAGGGATGCGCGCGGTTGTGATGCCATAGTCCGGTGTGCCCGAAGTGTTGCCACTTCGGCTACTTTGCAGGGGGGCGCGAGGGCGAGACCATAACCCGAAGCGCGGTTTTACTGTTATTTCTGTACGCTGTGTACTTTTTGCGAGGGAGAAAGATGAAGAAAAGTGTAAAATACGTCATCGTCGTTTTTGTCGTGATTCTGCTCTTTGCCGTCAAAACATGGCACGATGCCGGTGAGTTCAAAGAGATCCGCTCCCATAATGACATGCGGGACTGCCGCGAGTATGGCGGTGTGGCCAACTCGGAAGATATCGCTGTGCATCCGGCCCTGGGGATGGCATTTATCTCCTCGGATGATATCCGGCTGAGCCAGTCCCGGGATGATGCGCCGCAGGGGATGATCTATGGTCTCGATCTCAATACGGAAGACGGCAGGCTCATCGAGCTGACACCTGATCCGGAGTTTGATTTTCATCCTCTCGGGTTGGGGTTGTACACGCCGGACGATACGACGACTTTTCTTTTCGTCGTCAACAGATCGCGGAAAGCCGGCCATTCCGTGGAAATTTTTCGCTACGTCCCCGATTCTGTGCTGCGTCATGTCGAGACGATCCGCGATCCGCTGATCAGGAGCGCAAATGATGTTGCACCAGTGGGGCGACGGAGTTTTTATGTTACCAATGATCATCGCTTCACCGGTGGTTTGATGAAATCTGTCGAGGATTATCTGCAGTTGTCGCTGTCAAATGTGATTTATTATGAGGGCAGCAGTGCCCGGGTGATCGCCGGAGGGCTGGGATATGCCAACAGTGTGCTCGTCGATGAGGCGGGAAGGCTCGTTTTCGTGTCTGCAACGATCGACCAGGGGATACACGTTTACGAGCGCGAGCCATCGGACGGCAGTCTGGTGGCAGTGGATTTCATCGAGCTGGGAACTGGTGTCGATAACCTCACTTTTGATTCTGATGGTGTGATCTGGGCAGCGGCGCATCCGCAGCTTTTGACTTTTGTCGCCTATTCGAAGGGGAAAAGAAGCCGCTCGCCCTCACAGATTTTGAAAATCAGATATGAAAAAGGTACGGCTCGTGTGGAGGAGGTTTTTCTCAGCCGGGGCGAGGATATCTCCGCATCAAGCGTGGCGGTCCGGTATCGCGACCACCTTTTGATCGGCTCGGTGCTGGATCACCGTTTGCTGGATTGCAGGCCGCGTCCGGAACAGAAGGGGATGAATCCGCAGTTTTGAATATCCTGCTGTATATATTGTGCATTACGGTCTGGGTTGCCGTCTCTCACAACGATTTGCGTTTTTAAACTCCCACCATACGACGCAGGAAAGTGTACATGTACATCCTTGAATCGCAGAGTGTTCCGGAAAGGACTCCGGAGCTTGTGAAGGATTTGTTCTTTACTCCCTCGCAGCGCCGTCTGTATCAGTATGTTTTTGACCGCATCGATAGCGGGCAGGGCGAGAACATCGTGCTCGTCTCAGGGCCGTCTGGGAGCGGAAAAACCTGGCTCATGCGTCTCCTGCGTGAGATGTCGCAGCATAAAGCCGGAGCAGAGAACGATCGCGCCGGCCTGGGCATGGCGCTGCATGATTTTGCTGCTCCGGATCACGGCGAACACCGGGCGTCGGATCTGTTTGCCATTCTCATTTCTCTTCGAAACCAGCTCGTCCGGGCCGGGGCTGTTTTCTCCATGTTCGATCTCGCTGTTGCAGTTTATCTGCACAAGCGCGGACTGCTGACTCCGGAACGTATTCGCGCGCTCTTTCCCTTTGATGACCGCCCGTTTCTGGCCGGCATTCGCGATACGCTCACTGCATTTACCCGTGAAGCTTTTGCCGGCGAAATACTCAACCTGCTCAGCGCTACGCTGGGTTCCCGTTTCACGCCCTACATGATGCAGCGCGCAATCAACGAAGAGGAAATTGCAGCACTTTTGCGCCTGCGCGCCGAACCCGAACTGTTTGACCGGCTGGCAGATTACTTCCTCGACGATGCCCTTGCTACTCTGCGCATGCCCGGTCATACCTCTCATTTTGTGCTGCTGTTCGATGCTCTGGAAAGCTTTGTCCCGATTGATGGCGTTGCAACACCACCCGCGTGGCTGACCCGCTTCATCACGCGTCTGGGCGGCATCGATAATGCCACACTGTTGCTCGCCGCGCAGAACGAATCTGCCTTTGCATTGACAGAGAACGATCCCCATGTCGTGCAATTCAACCTCGATACTCCCAACCGGACGCTGCAGAGCGCATTCATCAAGCGGGACGGTGCGGCCATGGAGGGCAACTGGCTTACGGCGTGTGAAAATATCATCTCGGTTGCGGATAGTGAGTACACATTTCATGAAGTAGCCTTGCTGCACGATTTTTCACGCAACGAGAAAAATGCTGCTGCCGAGGAAGCCACCAGCTTGGTCGATGATATCCTCGGCCGCAAAGGGCTGATCTCGCTGCGCCAGTTCCTGCGTCTCTGTGATCGCGATATGACCCACGCTCTGATCACCCTGAGTGCCGCGCGCACCTTTACTGCTGATCTGTTCATGTATCTGGGCAAAGTCTTTCACTTTAATGATACAGAAGCCCTTTTCAGGCGTGTGACCGATCTGTCGTTCATCCATCTTACCTCCGGCGGACCGCATAAAGTCTTTCGCATGGCGCCGCATGCGCGTGAGCAAATCAGAAAGTACAGCCGGCAAATTCGCAAAAATGCCCATCGCGCGCTGGAGCATTATTTTAACTTATACTTCAGCAAAACCTGCGAGCTGGCCCGTGTCGAAGCGATTTATCACCTGAATCAGTTTCACGAAGAAAAGGGTGTGCAGGCCTGGCTTTCAGCCTGCAACCGAGCACTGGACCGGCAGGAGTACCGTTTTTGCCGTGCTCTGCTGGCGCTGATTCCGGAGCTGCGGATCAGCACGGATTTTCTGCGTGCACGCGTCATCGCTGTTCAGGCAGACTTTGCTGCACGTACCGGCCGCCATACGGATGCAGCGCAGATGATCACGCGGGCGCTTTATCATTTTGAGCAGGCTGTAGAGGCAGACGCGGCAGACCTCCCGGCATGGAACGGCCTCGGGCTCACTCTGATCGCCAGGGCCAGGGCGGTGCAGAAGAGCGGTGAGCCAGAGCGGGCTTCTGAGTTGGTGCCTCGTGCTCTGGTCGCTTTTGAAACAGCCCTGAAGCGCAATGCCCTGTGGCTTCCGGCCTTGATCAACAAAAGCTCGGCCCTGACGCTGATGGGTGAATTTTTTCTCGCGGGTGGGAGAACTGCTGAAGCAGAGAACAGTTTTTCCGCGGCGCTGCGGTGTGCTGAGAGTGCCCTCGAAAACGC
>DRLW01000131.1 GCA_011375275.1 Bacteroidota bacterium | reverse complement strand
TTGGTGTAGAAAAGGTGTACAAGGTTGCAGTAGAAAAGCAGCAGAATGAGGAGTTCGGGTTCCGCACAGAGAAAGCCGGGACGCGCACGCTGTATTCTTCAAAAAACTTCACCGGCGAGTCGCTCATGCTCACCGGCGACCTCAATGCTGCCGAGGTAGAATGGGTGGTGCAATACCGGATCAGCGACCCGTTTAACTATCTGTTCCGCGTGCGCAATGCCAACCAGACGTTTCGCGATATGAACGAGGCTGTCATGCGTGCGGTGGTCGGGGACCGCACCATCAACGAGGTGCTCACCGAAGGCCGTCTGGAGATCGAATCCACGGCCGAGCGCATGCTTCAGGAGATGTGTGATCAGTACGAAGTCGGCTTGAAAATCATCCAGGTTGTGTTGCAGGATGTCAATCCGCCAAACCAGGTAAAAGATGCTTTTAACGAGGTCAACAAAGCGGAACAGGAAAAAGAGAAGCTGATCAACCAGGCGCGTTCGGCCTACAACCAGGTCATTCCGAAAGCACGTGGTGAGGCACAGCAGACGATACAGGAGGCTAAAGGTTATGCGCTCGAACGTGTCAACAAAGCGCGCGGGGATGCAGCCAACTTCAACGCTGTTTACCGTGCCTACCTGAAGGCACCGGAAGTCACGCGCCAGCGTATCTACCTGGAAACCCTGGGTAAAATCCTGCCGAGAGTCGGCAAGAAAGTCATTATGGATGAGAATGCGAGCAACGTATTGCCCCTGTTGCAACTGCAGGAAGGAGGCAAGAAATGAGTGAAGTCAAAAAAACCGTTCTGACCTTTGTGTCGGCATTTGTGCTGCTGCTGGCCTGGTCCTCCGCATATATCGTCGATGAAACGCAGCAGGTAATCATCACGCAGTTCGGCAAGCCGGTAGGCGACCCGATCGTCACGCCGGGACTGCGTTTTAAATTGCCTTTTATTCAGGAAGCACACTACTTCGACAAGCGCTTTCTGGAGTGGGATGGCGATCCCAATGAAATGACCACCAAAGAAAAACGCTACATCTGGGTGGATACCTACGCGCGCTGGCGCATTTCTGATCCACTGCTGTATTTCCAGCGGTTGCAGGATGAGCGCCGTGCCCAATCCCGTCTGGATGGTATCCTGGACGGCGAAACGCGCAAGGCCATCGCCAACCACAGCCTGGTGGAGATCGTGCGCTCGACCAACCGGCAGCCCGTGGTGATGGGCCCTGCGGATGAGCAGACGACTTTTCTCGAAATCGCCATCGGGCGGGAGAAAATCACGCGGGATATCATCGAAGCGGCGAGGCCCCGTACCGTGGAACTCGGTATCGAGCTTCTGGACCTGCGCTTCAAACGCATCAACTACCGGGAGGATGTGGAGCGCAGCATCTACGAACGCATGATTACCGAGCGCAAGCGCATAGCTGACCGGTTCCGTTCCGAAGGCCAGGGCGAGGCGCTGAAAATTCTCGGCGACAAAGACAGAGATTTGAAGAAAATCCAGTCTGAGGCGTACCGCACTGCACAGGAAATCATCGGTAAGGCCGATGCCGAGGCGACCGCGATCTATGCCAGTGCATACAACCAAAGCCAGGCAGCGCGCGATTTCTACAGTTTCCTCAAAACCATGGAGACCCTGGAATCCACCCTGTCGGAAAAGGACATGCTGATTCTGTCCACCAGCAATGATTTTTACAAATACCTGCAGAAAGCCGGCGGCAGATAGATGGCACTTCCGCTTCAACTGCTGCTGTTGTTCGCAGTCGGCACGCTGACCGGTTTTATCAATATCCTCGCGGGCGGAGGCTCACTATTGACTCTGCCCGTGTTGATATTTCTCGGTCTGCCGGCCTCTGTGGCCAATGGCACCAACCGTATCGCCATACTCATCCAGAACTTCGTCGCCATTTCCAGCTTTCATCGCTTTAAAGTGCTGCCGTGGAAGATGGGCTTTTACGCGGCCTTTCCCGCGCTTGCCGGCAGCCTGCTGGGTGCCAGCCTGGCCGTCGATATTCCCGACGCGATGTTCAAACGCATCCTGGCGTTGGTGATGGTCGTGGTTCTGCTGGTGATCATCATCGATCCATCCCGCCGTATCACAGTGAAAGAGGGCGAGATGACTACGGCGAGGAAATTCGCTTTTGCGGCCGCGTTCTTTGCTATCGGTCTGTATGGCGGTTTCATCCAGGCGGGTGTCGGTTTTCTCATCATCACCGCGGCGCTGTTCGCCGGATTTGACATGGTTGCGACCAATGCACTGAAAGTACTGGTGGTCTTTCTGTTCACGGTACTGGCACTGGGGGTGTTTGTTTATCACGGCAAAGTCAATCTCCTGCTCGGTCTCGGTCTCGGCGCCGGCAATGCCACGGGCGCGTGGATCGCGACGCATTTTGCCGTCAAAAAGGGCCATGCCTGGGTGCGTGGATTCGTCATCATCATGGTGATCGTTTTTGCCGTAAAGCTGATGCTGGAGCCGTGATTTTTTCCAATTGGCTCTTGCTCTGATTGTGTGCGTTGGGGAATTATCATCTTGCAAATCCGGCCCGTGGTGAGGGTTATATAATCATACTTCGCGACATGAATGTCGCGGTACAATCTGGGCTCGCGCCCCGGTTGCCCATACTGAAAATCAGCCCAAACGATCTGATGGAGAGCATCCCAATTAAAATCGAGCCTTGCTTTTCTCTCTCCGGATGTCTAATTTTTCAGCTTTGCATCTCCGGGCAGAGTAAAACCAGGTCCCGGATGCCTGCGTTCGGCGATACCGGCAGCAGCAGAAATCAGGGATTCTCGCAACAAACACCACGCTCTCAACAGCACAAAATGGAACCATGGCCTCAACAGCTCCGGATACGACGAAGAAAAAGAAAAAACGCTCACGCGTGATCCACATCCCGCGCTATCACGTCATCCTGCACGATGATGACGACCATACTTATGAGTATGTCATCGAGATGCTCATGGATATCTTTCATCACTCGGCTGAAAAAGCCTATCAGATGGCCGTGGAAGTGGACACCAAAAGCCGCGTCATCGTCGATACCACATCCAAAGAACGTGCAGAACTGAAACGGGATCAGATTCATGCGTATGGAGCAGACTGGCGCATTCCACATTGCAAAGGCTCCATGAGCGCATCGATAGAACCGGCTGAATAGAACCGCTACTCTACTGGTTATCCATTTAACTCAGCACGGTTGCATTTTTTCAACCAGACCGCGTGACAACTGCACATGTCTGCCCCAGCACCGTCATTCCGGTTTCCCCGCAGGGGAAGACCGGAATCTCCCAGACTCAGGCACGTGCCCAAAAAGATGAGACTCATCTTTGAGATGAGTCTCATCTAAAAATGCGGG
>DRLW01000130.1 GCA_011375275.1 Bacteroidota bacterium | reverse complement strand
TGACTACACCAAAGCTGTCATTCCGGTTTCCCCGCAGGGGAAGACCGGAATCTCCCTGACTCAGGCACGTGCCAGAAAAGATGAGATTCCGGCACGGCGCTGCGCTTGGCCGGAATGACACATGCCGGTATCTGAGCCGGGCCCGGTTGGCTGAGTTAACTGGATACCCGGACCATTACATTGAAATTCCTGCTGTGATGTAGCTTTTATCACCTGTAAGCGGCATGTCTGTCAATCAAAGGTAATTTCGCCATCGTGGTACGTCATGGACTTGCGCCGGTCTGCCCAGCACATGTACGAGATGGTGACAAAATAACTTGCCGGCACCCGGTAGGCGTAATCTGCCTTGACGCCGATCAGCGTGGTCCTGCCACCAAAGCCCATAGGGCCGATGTCTAACTTGTTGGCTTTTTCGAGAATTTCGGCTTCCAGTTCGGCCAATTCCGGGATGGGGTTGATGTCATCGAGGGGGCGGAAAAACTGTTCTTTGGAGATGACATACCCGGTCGCGCGGTCGCCGCCGATGCAGATGCCGAGAATACCCGGAGCGCAGCCACGCCCCTGTGCCTGATAGACTGCGTCGAGAATAACTTTCTTGACGCCCGCTATATTCCGGTCTGCGTTCAGTTTGCTGTAGGGCAGGCTGTATTGGGCACCGACATTTTCGCAGCCACCACCCTTGAGCATCAGCCGGATGCGTACTTCGGGCTTTTCCCACTCCTCGAAATGAATCACCGGCACGTGCCTGCCGAGGTTGTTGCCGGAGTTCTTGCCCGTCAGCGGATCGACGGCATTGGGGCGCAGATAGGATTTCGCCGTTGCCTCGGCAATGGCATCGTTGAGCATCTCGCGCAGAGCAATGGTGGATACGCCTACGGGATAGTCGATGTAAAAGATCAGCGTGCCGGTATCCTGGCAGATCGGTGTTGACAATTCATCCGCCATCTCGACGTTCTGCAGTACCGTAAACAGAGCATTGGCCCCGCGCGAATCTTTCTCTTCCTGCTCGCGGGCTTTCTTCAGCGCAACGACGATATCTTCCGGCAACTCTGTGGATGCGCGCCGGATCAGTTCAACCAGACCATCTTTAAAGCGATCATTAAATTCCATTATACCGTTCTCACTTGCGTTTGTAGTATGACGAGACGTTGGTAGTGTACTTCTGCGCGCCACATTTTATAACAGCGGCTATCTCTGTCTGCAATCTGTCCTGCAAGGCTGAGTTCTTAGCGCAGAGCGCCGTATCGGCATCACACCGCCGCAGGTGCGGTGCGATGAGACCAGATATGTACCGCAGTCTGAAAATTAAACAAGTCCCGGTTGCGATGAAACACTTTTCTGCGAAAAATTCAGCGTACACCTGATTTTTGTGATGCCCCCCTGCCCCGATTCAATTCACTCGTAAATGAGATCGCAGATCTCGGCCATGACCTGTTCTGCTGCTTCGCGTACAGGTGCGGACACAGGCGCACCATGGGCAAAGTCGCTGCCTTCAATGCCAAAGACGAGCAGGCGCTCCGGCAGTCGCCCGAGGGTGCGCGCCAGCTCGATTGCCTCGGCAAGGCCAAAGGCGTGGCTGGAATAGGAAAAAAAGCGTGCAGGTATTTTTTCTGTGCCGGCATCGAAGCGAAAAATCGTGCCCGGCGCACTGCCCGAAGCAACGGCATCGATGACGATGACCAGGCCTGCGCCCTCCCAGGCCTGCATCAGTTCCGTACCCTCTCCGCTTAATTCGATAATCCGGGTACGGTCGTTGGTTTTTTCGGCCAGCCGGCGGGCTATTTCGCGGCCGATGGCGTCATCCCCGCGCCAGGGATTGCCGGCGCCGATGATCAGCGGAGTTTTATCCGGTGCGGAGGTTTTCACTTTTTCCTTTAGTACGGTCGTGTCAGGTTAAAAATCGGCTTCACGGCTCTTTTGTGAAGCGGTTAGGAAGAAACACGTGGTCGGGCACGCTGAAGCGTGCACTACAAACGTTTTCTTCCTGAGTTCGTCTGGCTATCCATTTAACTCAGCAATGTTGCATTTTTCAGCCAGTCCGCCTGAGCACAGCACGTGACTACACCAAAGCTGTCATTCCGGTTTCCCCGCAGGGGAAGACCGGAATCTCCCTGACTCAGGCACGTGCCAGAAAAGATGAGATTCCGGCACGGCGCTGCGCCTGGCCGGAATGACACATGCCGGTATCTGAGCCGGGCCCGGTTGGCTGAGTTAACTGGATACCCGGACTGAGTCCGGTGTGCTCTTCAACGTTCTGCGCCTGGGCAGGGAGATTTGCCCATAGCTGCTGCACCTTTTTTCTCGCGCAGGGAGCGCGGGGGTGCGCTGAGTTTTTTCTGTTTTTGGCTTTTTGAGATGACCGGGACGCGGCTCTTCTTCCGACTTCACGTGCGCGATCCGAAAATCCGCGGCTGGCTACGGCTCCCGTTCGATGTCGAGCTTGAGAAAATGTGTTGCGCAGGAGATGCAGGGGTCATAGTTGCGGATCGCCTGCTCGCATTTCCAGGTCAGCTCCTCATCCGAAAGATCGAGATTGCGCGGTACGAAGTTGCGCAGATCGCGTTCGATCGTGCTCTGGTTTTGAGAAGTCGGCGGCACGATCTGCGCGTCGAGAATGGTGCCGCGCTCATCGAATTTGTAGCGATGAAAGAGAATACCGCGCGGGGCTTCGGTACAACCGTAGCCGGTTCCGGCGCGCGGCCTTACTTCGACTGCAGCCTGTTCCGGGAAGACATCTGCTTCGATAATCCGGATGGCTTCATCAAACGCATACAGGGTTTCGATGCTGCGCACTACGATGCTCTTGAACGGGTTGGTCACAGGCGGCTCATACCCCACGTCGCGCGCGATTTCCCGGGCAAGCGGGGACAGCCGGTCGAAATTTAAATTGAAACGCGCCAGCGGCCCGACAAAGTAGTTGCTGCCGTCTTCCATCACAGACTGCAGAGCGTTGGAATGCGCCACGTGTTTTTCGAAAAAGGTGTGGTTGTACTGGTGAATATCGATATCCAGCCCCTTGTTCGAGACCAGCCTGCCTTCGTTCATGCCATACTCATCCGCATGGCGCAAAGCGACGAACGTGTAGTCCTGCTCGAAATCGGGCATCGGCAGGGTGGCAGCCCAGCGTACGGTTTCCACAGCAGCATCGCGCGCCCATTTCAGATTTTCCAGCAATTCGGCAAAGCGTTTTTGGGCCGGGATTTTATAGAACCCGCCCACGCGCACGTTGATCGGATGAATTTCGCGGCCGCCGAGCAGCGTGACGATTTCGTTGCCGATTTTTTTCATCCGCAGACCGCGCTGCGCCGCCTCGGGATGATCTTTGGACAGAGCGATGACATCCTGATAGCCGAGAAAATCCGGCGCGTGCAGCATGTACACGTGCAGGACGTGGCTCTCGATCCACTCGCCGC
>DRLW01000129.1 GCA_011375275.1 Bacteroidota bacterium | reverse complement strand
TTCGCTGATTTTGTCCTGCGCGCCCTCGAGCGTTCCGCATCCCTTCTCGGCATCTCGGCGAGCTGGTCTGCCGGTGATGACGGTGTGATGCTGCGCGCTGATTTTCCACTATTTTGATAGTCCGTTTCAGTGCTTGCTTTTGATGCGTGCAGGTCATCATTACACTGATTCTCACAGCCATCAGGGAATCCAGTCAATTCAAACAGCTCTTCCTCGGATTGTATGGGTTGGGAAATTATCGTTTTGCAAATCCGGTCGGTGTTGCTGGTTGTAAATAATGATATTTGTCCACGGCCCAATTTTTGGGATTGTTGACGATATCATTCGGTTTGTTGCGAATGCTGTGTTCTCGATCATTGCGTTGCCGGAATTTCTGTCGCGTCTCAGCCAATACTCCCAAAATCGCCTGAATCACGAAATGTATCGTACTTCGCGACATGAATGTCGCGGTACATACAGCGTGGCTGATTTCCCTTGCGTCCATCTCGGGTGACCGTTATATTGCTGCGCAAATTTTTTTTGGCAAAAATGGAAGCGCATCCGTAGCCCCGGTTCTTGCTGTGCCGCAGGGCAGAAGATGAATGGTGAGGAGGAAAATTACATGAGCGTTCTCGATTACAGCATCGTCGTCATCTACATTCTCGGTATGGTCGGGGTCGGGCTGTACATGCAGAAAAAAGCCTCTGCTGGTATCGATTCCTATTTTCTCGGCAATCGTAAAATCCCCTGGTGGGTGCTTGGCTCATCCGGCATGGCCTCGAACTTCGATGTCAGCGGCACGATGATCAATACAGCCTTTATCTTTGCTCTTGGCGCCAGCGGTTTTTTTATCGAAATTCGTGGCGGCGTCACGCTGATCATGGCTTTTCTGATGATTTTTCAGGGCAAATGGAATCGTCGTGCTGAGGTGATGACCCTGGCCGAGTGGATGAAGTTCCGCTTCGGTGAGGGGCGTCAGGGGCATCTGGCCCGCCTGATCGCCGCGCTGTCGACCATCATCATGACTATCGCCATGATCACCTATTTTGCCATCGGCTCAGGCAAATTCATCAGCGAGTTTCTCGGTATTCCGGCTTTTGCCGGGTTCTCCGGACAGTTTTGGGCCGCCACTCTGATGATCGTTCTGGCGATGATCTACACTGTTGCCTCCGGGCTGTATGGCGTGGTTTGGACCGACGTGTTTCAGGGCTTTCTCATCTTCATGACCATCGCGTTTATTTGCATCCTCGCTTTTGTCTATTACCCGCTGCCAGAAGTTTTTCAAATTTCCATGCCTCTGCGAGATGGTGGCTTCATGGCCATGGAAACCACGCGCAGCGCCTGGACGGATATCATCCCGAAATGGCAGTTGAATATCGATGCAGCTTCGGCTTATTCCATCTACAACATGTTCGGAATAGCTATCATGTTTTACTTGCTCAAGGTCACCATCGAGGGCAGCGGCGGCACCAGCCAGTACATGATCCAGCGTTTCTTCGCTGCCCGCAGCGATCGTGAGTCCGGGCTGCTCTCGCTGTTCTGGACCTTCCTGCTCTCCTTTCGCTGGCCTTTCATCGTAGCTATCGCCATGCTGGGAATCGCTTTTGGCACCCAGCAGGGTATGCCGATCGAAGACCCGGAGAAGGTGCTTCCTGTCGTCATCAACCAGCTCGTGCCGATCGGGATCAAGGGATTGCTCGTAGCCGGGTTGATGGCCGCTGCCATGTCCACATTTGATTCCACTGTCAACGCCGGCGCCGCGTACTGGGTCAAGGATATCTATCAGGCTTATCTGAACCCGCAGGCAGATGAGAAAAAGCTGCTCTGGCACAGCAGGATTGCCTCCATCATCATCGTTTTGCTCGGCCTGGGCTTCACTGTTTTTATTAAAAATATCAACGAAATCTGGGGCTGGATCACCTCGAGCCTCGGCGCCGGGCTGATCATCCCGACCTTTGCACGCTGGTATTGGTGGCGCATGAACGGCTACGGCTACTCTGCCGGTATTCTCGTGGGTATGGCCGCAGCCGTGATACAGAAAATCATGCTGCCACATATTCCGGAATACTATTCCTTTACCATCGCCTCGGTATCTTCCCTCGTGGGAATGGTTGTGGTCACTTACATGACTCAGCCAACGGATAAGAATATTCTGTTCGAATTTTACCGCAAAACCCGGCCTTTCGGCCTGTGGAAGCCTGTGCGCGAAGGGATTCCCGGGCAGATCATGGAAAAAATCAATGCGGAAAACCGCCGTGATATTCTTTCCACCTTTTTTGCTGTGCCCTGGCAGATCGTGCTCTTCCTCACCGGCATGGCTTTTCTGATGCGCAACTGGGTGCAGTTTGGCTGGCTTGTGGTGATTCTTGCTGCGCTTTCAGCCGGCTTATATTTCAACTGGTATCGCTACCTCTCCGATGAGGTCGATGCTGATTCGATCAAAAAGTGAAGCATATCCTCATACCCTTGCGAAGGTTGTAAACCTTCGCAAGGGTGCATATCTTCTCGCAAGGGTATGCAAGGGATACCGTCATATCTTAACCAAACAGGGGAGTGGGGGAGATGACCTACCGCACCAGCATAGCCGACTGGCCGGAGGATGACCGTCCTCGGGAAAAACTGATCAAGCTCGGCAGCGATGCCCTGTCTGAGGCGGAGCTGCTGGCCATCATCCTGCGCGTGGGAAACCGTGATCTCAGCGCGATCGACCTGGCGCGTAAAATTTTACACCAGTGTGGCGGCTTCCGTGGTATCGATAAAATGGATGTTGCCGATCTCACGCAGGTGAAAGGAGTCGGCATCGCCAAAGCAGCGCAGATCAAAGCTGCGATCGCGATCGGCAAGAAACTGGTGGATGAACAGAGCCGTGAGCGGCAGCGCATCACCTGCGGCCGGGATGTCTTCGAACTGGTGCATCTGCGCTACCGCGATCTCAAGCGCGAGCGCTTCAGCCTCCTGCTGCTGACCACGCGCAATCGTGTCATCGCCGAGAAAATGATGTTCGAGGGCAGCGTGGCCGAGAGTCTGGTCAGTGCGCGTGAAGTTATCCGCGAAATCATTCAGGCCGGGGCTGCGCAGGTCATCTTCATCCACAACCACCCGAGCGGAGAAGTCAGCCCCTCCCGGGCTGATCATGAAGTGACAAAACAGCTCAAAGCCGCCTGCAGCACCATCGACGTCACGGTTCTCGATCACGTGATCATCGGGGATAACCGCTATTTCAGTTTTGCCGAGGAAGGGCTTTTGTGAAGAAGGCAGGAAAAGCAGCCGGGAGCGCTTTTTTCTGTATTTCAGCAGGCCGCCTGGCTGTCTGCACACGTCTATCTTTACCGCACAATCCAAAAAGTCTGCAACACCACGGGATAATCGATATCTATAGTTAAAACCAGTA
>DRLW01000128.1 GCA_011375275.1 Bacteroidota bacterium | reverse complement strand
GCGTGGGAATCGGGCTGGGATCGCTGGTTTCCGGACAGATCGTCGATTATTACACCGCCGATGAAATCGTGCGCTGGTCTGCGGTCTGGTGGGTACCGGGAATTTTCGCTGCTGCTGTGGCGCTGCTCTTTGCTGTCACGTTTAAAGATGATGTGGAGGTTTCGTCCTGATCCTCCCCTCGTTCATTAGGGGGGTGAGACAATAATAAGTAAAGATTGAGACAATTAAGCATAGAAAAAACAAGAAAAGGTGGACATAGTAACTTAACTTTTGAAACGGGAATTTCAAGAAAAACTGAGATATTCGAGAAAGGCTGTCACGTTTTGGTGATGGCCTTTTTTGTTCTCGTTTCGAGTAAAACGTTTTAAAAATAGCAGATTATGATAGCTTTGAGCAAAAGGAAAAGCGAGGTATTATTACAATGTCAAAACATCAGCTTAAAGCAAGGGCAGAGCATCTCTACATTCGCGAGGGGAAGGGTGTCACAGAAATATCGAAAATGCTGGGGCTTTCTACATCTACTGTGAGCCGGTGGAAGCGCGAAGGCGACTGGGAAGCACGACACAAAGATGTACACACTTCTTTGTCCCGGATTGCAGAAAAGCTCATCATTTTGCTCGCCGATGAAGTGGACCAGATGGAGGCGCTGGATAACGCAAACGTAGATAAAGTCACAAAGGCTGTGAAAAGTATAACGACCCTGGACAAAGAAGTCGATATGCTCGGTTCGACGGTGCTTGTGATGGAGAACTATGGCAATTTCCTGCAGCAAAAGTACTCCGGCTTTTTCGGAAAATTTCAGCAGACCCTGCCAGATTTTTTGATCTATATGCGCGAAAAATATAAAACACAGTAGCGGGAAACATGGCAAAAAAGATAACAGTCCGGGAGTATGACCGACGTGCTGAGGAACTGCTGAAACGCATTCGCGCTGAAGCAAAACCCTTTCCGGATGACAGCGACGCTGCGAAAGAAAAGCGCAGGAAACGAGCTGAGAAGGATTTTCTTTGGTTTTGTAAAACATACCTTCCGCACCACTTCGAAGACCCCTGGGAAAAACCGGACAGAGAACTGACCAAAAAACAGAATATCTGGAATAAAATAAACCTGGTAATGGCGTTTCGCGGTTTTGGGAAGTCAACCAGGCTGATCATAGGATACGGGCTCTGGGTGACTCTTTTCCAGAAGACGCGGTATATCCCTGTGATCTCAGACAGTGAAGACCAGGCAACAGACCTGATGATGCCGGTCAAAGTTGAGCTCGAAGCAAATGCACGAATCAAGCAGGATTTCGGGAAGCTGCAGAGCCACGACTGGGCGGAGGATGCTTTCGTCACCACCACAGGGATAAAATGGCAGTCGTTTGGCTGGCGCACGAAAATACGCGGGCGGCGATATCTGCAGCACCGGCCTGGCATCGCGTTTGTGGACGATCTTGAGAACGACGAGAATGTCCGGAACGCGAAGCAGGTCAAAAACCGGCGGGACTATATTCTGAAAACCCTGGTGCCGGCCATGGGGAAACGCTGGCAAATCTGGTTTCTGGCTACGCGCCTGGCGCGGTTTTGCGTCGCCGGGGAGCTGGAGAAAAACCCAGTAGTCGAAAAATTCATCCTGCCGGCAGAAGATGAAAAAGGCCGGCCGACATGCCCGAAGCGGTTCCCAAAGGCCAGGCTGCAGCAGCTTCGTAAACTCATCGGCGTGATCGCCTATTCACAGGAGTACCTGCTTCGAATCATTTCAGACGAGACCAGCACATTCCAGGACGAGTGGCTGGTCTGGATGCCGCGACCGGCGGAAAAATATAAACGTATTGTCAGCTTTCTCGACCCCAGCGCCGGCGGCAGGAGTACGAATGACTACAAAGCCCTGGTCACCGTTGGCTGGACGGGAGAGTACTACGATGTCCTGAATTGCTGGGAGCGCAAAACCAGCACCGACCACATGCTGCGCGCGACCTACAATAGATATAACGAACTCCGGCCGCATTATATCGGGCTGGAGATAAACGGCTTTCAGAGCCTGCTGAAGCGCGAATTTCAACGCGCAGCGAAAAAGTTTGGCTTTCAGTTGCCGATCAAACCGGTCGTGCAGAAAGAAAACAAGGAGTTGCGCATCGAGCGGCTCTCTCCCCTGGTGGAAAGCGGGCTGATTCGTTTTGTCGAGGGTGCCGGCGATATAGACCTGCTGATCGAGCAGTTGCTGGACTTTCCGGACGCTGCCCATGACGATGGCCCGGACGCCCTTGCCGGTGCGATTGAAATACTAGAAAAGATAGCAGGCAGGAATGCTGAAGTTGATATTTCAACATTGTGAGGAAGACTATGCCGGAAAAAGGCAAAGCTGAAATCTGGACAGTTCCCGTGACTGTACCCGTACGCAAAGAATCCAAACAAGTCTCAGCCAAAGACGGCAAAAATCTGGAATATGTCGAGCCGCGTTTCAAGCCCGACGACCTGCTCTACTTTCTGGATGTGAATGTCTGGCACAAACGCTGCGTCTTTCTCAAAGCTGCCGTCACGGCCGGGCTCGGCTGGCAGCTTGTGACCGACGACCAGGACAAAGAGCCGGATGCTGATTATAAAAAAATAATGGAGCTGCTGAACCAGCCGAACGGGAACTATTCCGACACGCTGACTTCCCTAATGATCCGATTTATGATCGACTACCACGCCCTGGGCAACGCCTGGTTGGAAGTCCCGCGCCGGCGCACCGGTGAGGTGGCTGAAATATATCACATCCCGGGGAAAACCATGCGCCGCAAATCAGATTTCAGCGGTTATAAACAGGTGCGCACTTTCAAAACACAGGATTTTACCGTGTTTGGCGAGCCGGACGAGAACGGCATGAATGAAGTCCTGCATCTGTACAATTATGATCCGGGTGATGACTATTACGGCGTGCCGGACTGGCTGCCGGCGATCGCTTCCATGGCCCTGGACAGGACCGCAGTGGAATACCAGACGTATCTTTACGACAATCAGCTTATGGCCACCTTTGCCATCACGATCGAAGGCGGCGAGCTGAGCCGGAAAGCGAGGAATCAACTGACCAAGTTTTTGCAGAACAATTTCACGAAGATCAAAAACGCCGGCAAGGCGATGGTGATCGCGATCGATGACCCGAATGTCAAGATCAAGATCGACAAGCTGGATATCGATATGAAGAGCGACATGACGGCCAAGGCACGGGAGATTAACCGGGATGAGATCGTGGCGGCGCACGGCGTGCCGCCGCGGATGGTGGGGATCATGGCCGCCGGCCAGCTCGGCGGCGGCGGGGAAATTTCCGGACAGCTCAAGACGTTCAAGGAAACCGTCGTTCTACCGGACCAGCAGCGGCTGGAGAACATGCTCAACCGGACGATCCTGGCCAGCTTCGGGGAGCATAAGTGGAAGATCAAATTCACCGAGCTGGATATTTCAGATCAGATCGCCGATGCGGAGTACTATGAGAAAATGTTGAACTCAGGTGTGCTGGATGCGGATGAAGTGCGCGAAGAGCTGGGGAAACAGCCCAGGGAAAACCCGGAGCAAATGGTGAAGATGCTGGAGAAGGTTGCGAGGGTGTTGGATGGATATTAAGTCAGTCGAATTCCCGACTAAGCATAATATGAATTCTTTTCAAAATCATTAATAAAGAAAAGAAGAAAACGCCTATCATAAAAAAAGCTATACCGCTAAAAATGGTTAAGAAAATAGATTCTCCTAAAAACACCGAAAACAAGATTATAACGATAAAAACAGAAGTCAGAATAGTAAATGAAAGGTTTGAGTAAAGCTCTTTCAACAATTCTGCCTTAAGTTTATTTTGAGCTGGCATTTGTTTCCCAGATTCCCACCGCATCAAAGTAAAGATGATGACCAGCATGTTCAATAAGAGACCGATAAAAATAGAAAATGATGTAATCAGCATGCTGGCAATTCGTTCAGTTATCGTTATCCCAAAGCATGCACCCGCCACAGCCAAAATAGCAGGAGTTCCAAACATCAGAAAGAGTGAATGATAGTCTCGTTTGTTTTGATCTCCTACCACGAAGGTAGCAAAATGGTCTTTACAAATTCCCAGGAAATTGATTTTGTTGAATAGTTTCATAGGTTCCCCGTAAGTACATTGTTTCAAGGATATCGTTGAGCAGCTCAATTGCTTTGAAATGTACACTTTCGTATGCTAAACGCTCTGAATCATCCTTTTGTTTTTCGGCATCGTCTGTTATGTCGATATAGGCTCTCATTTTCAGTTCGGGCTTGGAAAGATTAACAGTCCTCGTTGTTTTCTCACCGATTTTAACGCTTACAATGACTTCATCCTCGACAAACTCCTCAATCTCGATAAGTCTGTTTTTTTTATTATCTAAAAAACTGTTTAAACTTTTTTTAAGATTAAAACTTGTACCTCGCTTGGCGACAAAGACCATGTCAACATGGCCCTCGATTTTTTTAGCTCCCTTGTTGGCATCAGTATATGAGTCAAACTTATCTGCCGGTATTTCCTTTTTTCTCAAAATGACTTTTGTGACTTTACCTTTGTCAAGATACCGTTTGATGAGTTTCTCCGGTACTAACGGGTTTAAAGAAAAAGTAACCGATTCAGTTACTTTCTTTAGCTCACTTCTGATAATATCTTCAAAAGCAGTTTTAGGGCTTGAGTGACCATATTTTTCAAATATCGCAAATCCTTGGTTTTTGTCATCTGGCAGGTAGAAGAAAAAGTAAAAGGGGATTACGTCTGCATGGTATCGTTCTTTTTCGAACTCTTTAATTCCGCTACGCGTATTTATTAGCTCGCTCCTGTTCCCAAATTCTCCGGTTTTGACTATACCGTATAACATTTTTTGTTCTTTATCAAGATACAGCTCTTCAATTTTAAATGTTCTGTTTATTCTGTTTTCACTATGCAAGTCACTTTTTAAGCGGATGAACATCTCATTGAGAAACTGAAAAAGAGGTTTACCATTTACAGCATCCTGCAATTTTAACTCGTCCGTTTCTTTTTTTAATTTTATTCGGACCGTGTATGGTGCAAGGAAAGTCCTTTTCGACATAAGCCCCTCCAAGTTTCATTATCTGATGCGATATTTTTTATGATCACCCCAACAACTCCTCAATCACCCGGATCAACCCCTCGATCGTTACGCGGCTTTTCTCCAGCTCGGTGCGCAGTGCTTGCAGGGCCTCGGCCGGCAGGCTGAGGCGTTCCTGCCCGCTGGTGAGCGCCCGGATGGCTGCCTTGAGCCGCTCGTTCTCCTGTGCCAGGTCGATCTCTGCGCCGGCATCCGCCGGCCTGGCTGTGCCGCGTATCTCGTCAAGCGTCTTTCTCGCCAGCTCGTCATCCCAGATCGGCAGGCCCACGCTCTCCCCTTTCCTGCGCACGAACATCTCACCCTCTCCGGTTGCCAGCCAGTCCGGGTTCACGCCAAAAAGATCGCGCAGTTTATAAATAAACTTAAAGTCAGGGGCAGTCTTTCCACTTTCATACCTTGAATATGTATTCTGCGCGACACCTATTTTTTTAGCCATTTTTAGTTGAGATATCCCCTTTTCGAGCCGAAACAATCTTAATCTGGTGGCAAAATCATCCATTATTCGCCCACTTATCCAATTTTGTACTTGATAATCATCCAAGAATGGTGTATAATATGCCCAAGTTGCTACCATTAATCAAAAAAGGATAACCTAAAGCATGGACAAAGTCAAGGCATTTAAGGTTGCACTGGCATCATCGGGGTACCGGACATCCGAGCTGGCGCGCATGTGGGGATGCAGCAAACAGGCCATCCACCGCGTTATCCGCGGCCAGACCACCAGCCGCCGGCTTAAGCCTTTGATAGACGCCTTTATCGACGGGCACCTGGAGCGCCTGCAGGAAGACCTGCGCCGGGTCGCCTGATCTTACCCAAGCCGGCTGCGCAGCCCATGCCCCTCCACTGCGCGGCCGGTGTTTTTTTTCATTCCTGCGGAGGGCATACCCAACAACCGTGGAGGACATCATGGACAAACAACCAACCCTGAAAACCCTTGTGGATACACACCGCCTGCGCAGGCTGATCATCTGCGGCCACAGCAATGCGGAGATCGCGGCGCTTTTGCACTGCAGCGAAAAAACCGTGTCCCGCCGCCGCACGGAACTGGTCGGCGAGGGTGTGCAGATCGATACGGACTGGCATGCTACCGTGCGCATTCTGCGTTCCACCGGCCTGGTGCGTGAGACCATCATCTACATGCGCATCCGCGGCGCCAGCCTGGGCCGCATCGCCGATCTGTTCTGCATGGACCGCCAGGCGGTTTTTAACATCACCAAAAATATCACCGGCGGCCGGGCCGTGGCAACGAACAGGCAATATTTGTAGAGACGCACGATCGTGCGTCTCTACGTGCCGGGGCGTACAGGCCGCGGGCCGGAACCCCGCGTCGAACCGCATCAGGCAGGGAATTTCTTTTTTAGCAATGTTTATTTGATGTAATAAACAATAAAAAGCGGTCATCGATGACCGCTTTTGACCCATCACAAGCCCATCATGGAGCGTGTTATGCCAGGAAAAAAGGACAAAACAGCCGTTGCCAAACCGGAGAATAATGTTGTACCAGCGCCGCCGGACGAGGCAGCGCTGATCCACGTCTTTGACGACGAAGAGGGCAAGCTCGTGCCGCGCAGCCCGGAACAGCAAAAGCAGGCATACGCCCTGCTCAACGCCTTCAAAACCCTTGAGATTATGAGGGGGTTTATCCTCAAACGCATCCGCGACAACAAGCACTACCTCGACTTTCACGTTTCAAGTTTCAAGGATTTTTGTGCGGTGCACCTGGATATGACCGACCGCCATGCGCGCAAATATATCCTGATCGCTGAACGCTTCAGCGAAGCGATTCCCGGATTGCGTTTGGATGGCGATGCCAGTGCCTTGCTGTCTGGTGGGGGTAATGCGAATAACGGAGTGCAGAAAACTCTTGAGGACGCCGGAAAGCTCGGTGTGATGAAACTCGACATCATTACCCGGGCTTTGACGAGCGACGACCTGCAGGAGCTTTTTGGCGACAAGAAGCAGTTTGTCACGAAGGACGGCGAGGTAATCACCCTGGAGGAGCTGGAGCAGATGACGGCGAAGGAGGTGACGCGCCGGCTGATCGAGGATCAGACCAAGGTGCGCAAGAAGCTGAACAGCAAAATCCACCAGCTCGAGGAGACGGTGAAAAAGCTGGAGCAGGAGAAAAAGCTGAACGAGCGCAAATACAAGGATATGAAGCTGGTGGAGCTGAAGTACGGCCCGGGCGCACGTGCCCTGGCGGAGAAGCAGCAGTACCTTGAAGAGGCGAGCCGGTATCTGGTTTTGTTCGTGAAGTATTTCGTCAAGGCCAACGTCGAGCTTGAAGACCCGGACGAGCTGCTGATCAAGATGCGCGATACCCTGCAGATGCTGGAATTCCACCGCATGAATCTGACCCACAAATACGCCCCTATCGCCATGGCCATGGATGACGCGGTCACCGACGTGCGCCCGGCGAAGGAATTCTATCAGTTCACAGGAGACCTGGAAAAGAAAATCGAACTGGCTGCACGCGTGGCCATGACGGAAAAATACGGTGCTGAGGAAATGGGCGACGATGCCCTGACCCGGGAAGAGGCAGACCGGATTTTGAACGAATCGCAATCGTCGTAAAGACGCACGATCCGTAGAGACGCACGGCCGTGCGTCTCTACAATGATAAATATGGAGATCAGAATGGAATTGGAGGACATCAAACAGGCATTACACGGGGTTCCATTCGGAGTGCGGCGCAGGAAGATCGATGAGATTGCACGCGCATGCGGATGCAGCGTGCAGACTATTTACCGCCGCCTGGCGCGGGCGGAGGGCAAAAAGAAGGAGGTTTCGCGCGAGCCGGAAATCCCGGACGAGTATATCGAGGCGGTCGGCGCGCTGAAGGCGAAAGGTGCGCAGTTCGGCCGTACAGCCCGGCGCATGACGACTCAGGTCTGCATCGATATTCTGGAGCAGACCGGGGTGATCCCGCGCGGGGTGCTGACCGTGAGCACGGTGAATCGCCGTTTGCGCGAGATGCAGGCGGGCCGGAAAAAAGCGGCGGTGCGCTACGAAGCGGACTACGCGAATCAGAGCTTCCAGATGGATTTTTCCCGCTCGGAGTATTTCGAGGTGATCGATTACGACGCGCGCCGCGACGACTACGTGCTGATGTCGAACACAGCCGGATACTATAAAAACAAGGAATCCGGCAAGAAGATGCACCTGTGGCTGGCGCAGGTGCTTGACGAGTACAGCCGCATTCGCCTGGTGCGCTACTATGCTGCCGCCGGCGAGAACACGCTGATGGGCTTGCAGTTTTTGCACTGGGTCTGGGGCCGTCCGGAAGACGCCCACCCGCTGCGCTTTGTGCCGGACTATCTGCGCACGGATAACGGCAGCTTTGCCAAGAGCGAGTACACGAAAAACATGCTGAAGGCATTGGACATCGCGTGGAAGCCCTCGGCTGCGGGCAACAGCCGCAGCATGGGCAAAGTAGAGCGGCAGTGGCGCACGCTCTGGCAGCGCTATGAGCTGAAGCACGCGCTCATAGCCGGCGACAAAGCGACGGTCTGGCTCTCGGAGCTGAACGAGCTGGTTTTCCGGGACTGCGTTGAGGAGCTGGGTTTTGCGCATCCGGTTGAGAAGGGCAAAACCCGGGTGCACATGTATCGCACCAGCATGCTGCAGCACCCGCCGCGCGAGGTGGAGATCGACCTGGTACGCCAGAGCTGCCGGGTTATAGAGCGGAAGGTGGCTATGGATGCCACCATCACGCTGGACAACACGCTGTATTCGGTTCCGGAAAAGTATATCGGCAGGCGTGTGCGGGTGTTCCGCAACTATGCCGGCGAGCTGGTGGGCGAAAGCATCGACCGCGGCGAAAAGTTCCAGATTACGGCGTTCGAGGCGCAGAGTTTTCTGGATTACAAGAGCTATCCGGACACGACAGACGAGCGGCTTGCAAAAGCCTATGACGCCGAAGGCATGGCGGAAAAGATCGCTGGCGCTGACGGCACGGCTCCGCAGGAACAGAACGGCAGCGTGCTCTATCTGCCGCCGCGGGCGGAGAAAATAGAGCCCGAAGCTCTCCCCTTCAATCCGGTTGAATCCGGACGTTTCAACCATATCGATGAGGCGCGCGAGTACATCGGCCGCGCCCTGGGCATGAACTATTCTGTTGTAGCGCACTATTTCGACGAGCTGCTGGAAGCAACTCTGGATAAGTCAGTCATTGACGAGGTCGTCGCCCAGGCTCGCAGGGAAGTAGTCTGAGCGATAACACAATGCAACAGTGGAGGACACCATGAAACCATCCGTCATGCGGCACTTCGGCCTGCCGCAAAACTACGAACGGCGCATTTACGAAGGCGCGCCCTACCGCATGTTTCGCGAGGATTTGCGCGGCATTCTGCTGCGCTCCGGCATGGTAGCGGTCATCGGCGAGACCGGCGCCGGCAAGACCACGCTGGTTGAGGATGTGATCCGCAGCCTCAAAGAGGACTTCGACGTCGTGCGCGTGCGCAGTCTGGACAAGGAACGCCTGCGCATCGGCAACGTCGTCTCTGCTATGGTCTATGACCTGAGCCAGGAAGGCCCGCGGCGTGATGCGGAAGCCCGCGCACGGCAGCTCAGCCGCATCGTGGGCATGCGCGTGGTCAGCGATCAGCGCCGCGTCGTGGTGATTCTGGAGAATGCTCACCGCATCCACGGGAACACCATTCTGGCGCTGAAAGAACTGCGCGAGATGACCTTTGCCGGCCATAGCAAGTTGTTCGGCATCGTGCTCATCGGCCAGTTGCCGCTGCTGGCGAAAATCCAGCGGCTCAAGGAAATCTATCTGCGCATGGATGTGATCGCGATGACGCGGGAACACGGCTGGATGAGCTATGAGGAACGCAAGCGGTACCTGAAGACGGTGTATGGCGAAGCGCTGAACGAGGAACTGTGCGCCCGGGCGGCCTACGGCGCCGGCATTCCGCTGGAGCTGAATGCCCTGGTGGAAAGCCGGATGGAAGCAGCCTTTTACGCCGGCCGCGAGCTGGGGCCGCAGGATTTCGACATCCCGCTGAAAACGATGAAGGAAGTGGCCGGCGTATCCTTCGGCGAGATCGCCGAGCAGGTCGGCTATGACCGCAGTACCGTGAGCAGAGTGATCAACGGACAGTACAAAAACGACAAGCTGGCCGCCCTGGTACGCGAGGCCATTGCCGGGGCCACCGGCCGAGATGATGCGCAACGAAAAACAGCATAGGAGAACGTGATGAGAAAGTTGCTGAAAAAACTACGCCGCCGGTTTTGGTTCGCCGGCGAGGTTCTGAAGGCATTTCGAGGCAACGACACGGCATTTTTGCTGGTGACATACCAGCCAGAAACCAAAAAGCTGGAGGTGATCCGCGGTAACCTGACCGAACGCGGCGCAACTGATCTGCTGACCATGGCGGCGGTTCGAGGATTGGAAGATGAGTCGCACGATCGTGATAGAGGCGCACGGCCCGCAGATACACACGATCGTGCACCCCAACAAATGGCAAAGCCAGGTCAACGAAAAGCACCGAAACAAAAGTTTGCGGTCTGGGCCTGGAACATCTCTCTGAACTGAACAACGTGGAGCGCGATATGGGCAGAACAAGCACGCTGACTGACAGCGATAAAAAGACGATCAAGGACCTGGCGCTGCAGGGATTGACGTACGGTGAAATAATGGAGAGGACGGGGAAATCCCGTTCCGCTGTGTACTATTTCCTGCGGTCAAACGGTTTGCGCGCCTGCAAGGCACAGGGCACACACATGTCGGAACAGGAAAGAAAAGCCGCGATCAAACTTGCGCGAGAGGGTTACAGCGCGCTTGAAATTGCGGCTGTACTAAAACGGAAGAAAAACACCGTGTGGAGATTCCTGAACAGATACGGCGTAAAAACACGCTCGTCCCACCGCCGGATAACAGAGGAAAACCTGATGATGTTTTCTGAAATGACCTCCAAAGGGATGACAAGGCAGGATGCTGCTGCGGCATTGGGTATGAGCCTGAATTCGATAGAAAGCGCACTTCAGGTTTATGGGTACCCATGGGAACAGGAACGCAGCGCCCCCGGCCCTGTTTCGACAGAGCGGAAAGACCCGCGTTCCCGCGTATGCCAGCAGATATCTGTCTGCAGTCATCGGCGCTGTCACCGGCATTTGCGGTGCCCGGCCTTTCATGCATGGATGAGGCGGGTTTCGGCGGGGTGAATGTTATTTTGAAGCACGACCCGTAGAGACGCACGACCCGTAGAGACGCACGGTCGTGCGTCTCTACGATATAATAACAAACCAATCAAAAGGAAAGGTAACACCATGGCAACGTCCAAAACCAAGCGGCAAAAACCAAAGACCGTCAAACCGCCGAAGACGATCGGTGAGGTTGACAACACGCTGTATGAGATCGCGCAGCGTAATGTCGAGCTGAAAAAGATCGACGCTGAGATCGAGGAGAAAATCAACGCCTTGCGCGAGGAAGCCGCTCGCAGAGCAGCACCGATACAGCAGCAAATTGCTGATCTCGAGGCCGGCATTACCGCCTTTGCGGAGTTCAACAAGGCTGACCTGTTCGAGAGCAAGCGTACCCTGGAGCTGACTTTCGGTTCGATCGGGTACCGCAGGAGCACGAAAATTACGGTCAAGAAAACGACTGTTGAGAAGCTGGAAGGCCTGGAGCTGTTCGACGCGATCATCATCAAAAAGAGCCCGAACAAAGAAGTTCTGAAGACCTACGACGACACCATCCTGAAGCAGGTTGATGCCCGTCGTAAGGAAGAGGAAGCCTTCTGGTATGAGGTGCGCGAAGAAGAGCTTTCGGCGCGGACCGGTAAACAGGCGATCGAAGCATGAGACGGCATATTTTGTATATAGCAGGGGCGTGCTGTTGCGTGCCCCTGCTGTTTCTGCAGGCCATGGCCCAGGTTACTGTGACCTGGCTACCCAACACCGAGCCCGACCTGGCTGGTTATCGCGTTTACCACGGCCGGGCGAGCGGCAGCTATGAGGCCTTTGTCTCTGTGGCAGACACAGTGCTGGTTTTCCGTGGGTTGTCTGCCGGGCGACACTTTTTCGCAGTAACCGCCTACGACGACGCCGGCAATGAGAGCGGGTTTTCTGAAGAGGTTTCCGCTCTGCTGGCTGCCCCTGATCCGCCGCAGCAGGATACTCTGCAAGTGCGTTCCTGGCCGGCTGGAAAACCGATCCGGCTGCTGCTGGTCTGGAAAACACAGCCCGGGCCGGCGGACAGTCTGGCGGTAGAGTGGCGGCAGTTTGACGAAACATACCAGGGCAACTGGAGCGCTCTGCACGAGCGTGCGCCGGGCTCGGTTCCGGAGACGGACTACTGGACGCGCGGCGACACCCTGGTGTTGAATACAGCGCGGCTGCAGACCTTCAATCCTGAGCTGCGCTTCCGCTGGCGTTTTCGCGTGCGGGTGAATCAGGGCGTCTGGGTTTACGCGCCGCAGGCGGTGCGGATCATACAGCCCGGAGAGTTGGAGCGAATCATCATCCTGGAGTAAACATCATGCCGGTTCCGAAAGAGATCGAGCGCCTGTATGAGCAGGAAAAGTGGCCGGAGCTGATTCTGGTTTTCCGCAAGAAGTGGGATGAAAAAGGCTGGCTGTATCTGAAGCAAAACAAAAACGCCGTCCAGCGGGTGAAACAGGAGTTCACGCGCTTGACGCGCCGGCCGCCATACAACCACATCGGTAACGCGCGTTACTGGGACGAGCAGATCGGCAAGTTTTGCGCCCGGCTCGGCGTCAAAGCGCTGATCGAGGACATGCGTGCAGCGGTGCCGAAGTACAAGCCGCGCTCGATCGTATATTTTCTCTTCGGCAGCGGCGGCAAGGCGAGCCGGTGGGAGATGCTCCTGCGGCAGCAGATCGCCCGTGAGTTGCAGGAACAGAAAGAGAAGGACAACGAAGCATATCAGGCTCTTTACAGGCTGCTCGGTTTTGCACCGGCAAAGCCCGTACAAAGCGTTCCGGACTGGGTACTGGATGCGCGCAAGCGTCTGCGCGCATTGCAGCAGACGCCGGTCGACTGCGTAGCGCAAATGCGCGAGCTAGAGCGGGAAATCTCCCGCATTAAACACAATCTCAAGGTGCACGGATATGATGACCAGTAAAGAAAGAATCGAGCAGATCATCGCTGTGGCGCTGCTCAGCCTGTACTGGATTTTCCCCGCAATCTGCAGGTAAGAAATGGCAAAGATAACCAGAAAACAGATCGCGGTGATCCATATCGCCAGGTCGCAGATAAAGATGCCGGAGGAGACCTATCGCGATATTCTGGCGCAGTTCGGCGTCAAGAGTTCGAAGGAGCTGCAATACAGCCAGTTCAAGCAGCTCATGGCGATTTTCGAACGCAACGGATTTGCAGACACAAGACCGCGTACGAGCCGGTCGTCGCCGGTGCCGAGGCGCACGGGCCAGCGCGCCAAGGGTAGCCCGCACGTTCCGGTAACGGACAAGCAGAAGGCGCGCATCTGGGGACTCTGGCAACAGGTCAGCACCGCGCCGGCGGAAAAACGCGAGCAGGCTCTGCACGCGTTCGTAAAAAAGCAGGCCGGTGTGGATCGCTGGTACTGGCTCACAGTTGGGAAAGCGCAGAGAATCATTTTCATCCTCGAAAAAATGGCAGGACAGCATGACGCGGGAAAGCATAGAAAAAATAAAAAGTGACCTGCGCAAGAAGCTCTCACCGCAGGAGTTCCGCGCCATCGAGCCGAAGCTCAACCTGATGATGCGCAACCGGGCGATCCGGAAAGAGTTCAGGATTTTGAAAAAGCGTATCGGCAGCATGAGCGCGATCCGGCTTCTGGCAAAGAAGTTCTTTCTCAGCGAGGATCACATCGATTCGATTGTGTATAATAAAGGAAAACGGTTTGATGATGGTGTTGACTGAACGGCAGAAAAGTCGCGGCAGGATTGCCCTGCGCAAGATTTGGGCGTATATTAGAAAGGACGATTTCAAAAGGCTCGAGGCTGAGCTGCAGGATGTTCTGCTGCTCGGCTGGGATGCGGCCACAAAGGAAGCGATCAACGACGTTATCCGCGCGCTGACCGGTGACAGTGAGCTTTCCAAAAGCGACCTGGAAAAGATGCTGGCAGCTCTGGAGCTGCGCCTGGGCGTGAAGTTCGCCGGCCGGGTCGCTGCGCCTCTGGTGCAGATTCAGACCAGCGCCTATGCGATCGGGCTGGAGGACATCATCCTGGTGAAGCCGACTTTCAGCAAGGTTGACTATGCCGCTCTGGACATGCTGGAAAGGCACAATACCTATTGGATGCGCAACTATTATGACAAGCAAATCGCCGGCACGGTTCAGGATATCGGCCGGGCTGCCCTGCGCGCCGGTTTGACGCGGCGGGAGGCCGGGCTGCTGTTCCAGGAGGCGTTTCAGAATCAGATCAACCAGGGTATCCGGTATTGGGAGGGTTTTGCCGCGCACGTAATCACCCGCAGCCGCGAGCTGGGTCGGGTGGAAGGCTATGTTCAGGCCGGAATCGAGGCGTATGAAGTCCGCGCGATACTGGACAGGCGCACGACGCCGATCTGCCGGGAAATGCACGGCCGGATTATACGGATCGAGGAGGCCGTCAAGCTGCGTGACGCCCTGCTGGAAGCAAAAGACCCGGAGCAGGTCAAACAAATTGCGCCCTGGCTGAAGCCGGAGCAAGTACAGGGCAAGAAAACGGCAAAGCTACCTACGGGCATGGCCCTGCCGCCGTACCATTTTAAATGCCGGACGCGGACCGTGAAACACCGCGGTACCAGTGCGAAAAATACGGTTGTAGAGATGGAGCCCGGTAAAAAGACGCCGGAGGTACTTCTGGGGCGCAGTGCTGAGGAATATACGAATCTGCTGCGTGATATTCGTGCGCGGAAGCTCAGGTTCAATAAAAAAGACCTGGCCCATGATTCTATCAAACATATGCAAAAGTTTAAACGCATAAAAACAGTTGATGAATACGTTAATGCCGCGCGGAACGTGGTAAAAACCAGTGATAAGATACTGGTACAATGGTACAAAAACAGAGAACTCCAGTACTTGTTTTTTGGCAGTGATGGCATAGTAACTGTCGATATGGCCATGGAAATACGAGGGTATTATTTTCACCGGGCAGATTATATTGAGAGAACATTCCAAAACCTGTTAAGGGAAAAGATATGGCTGAAAACCTCGAAGAGTTAACACTAAAGTGGGTGACTGCTCTTGTAAAGGAGTATGACGGGCACGAAAATTTCGTGGGCTTCCTGGTGGCATTTTATGCTCTGGAAGATATAGAACAAGATATGTACAGCGAGCTTTGGCAAAAATTCCGCCAGGCTTTGGCTGAGAACGAGCTGTTGCAAAAGGATTTCAAAGCGGCGGAGTATGAGGACAAAAAAGCCGCGAAACGCGGGTTCTGGTGGTGGGACGTGAAAAAATGGACTGTGGACGGCTGAAATAGTGTTGCAAAGGTGTTGTATCGCAGCGCTGCGGCGCGAACAGGGATGTTCCGGTCTTACCCCGCGCGCAGAAGCCTTTTGTTTTATTCTGGCGCAAAAGAGAGCGGGTTTTGTT
>DRLW01000127.1 GCA_011375275.1 Bacteroidota bacterium | reverse complement strand
GGTCACCTGGGGTATCAACTTTGGTGCAACATTGCGCAGCAATCTGGAGATAAGCTACTGGGCCGGACCACTGGACCAGCGCTTTCGCGTTTCGCAGGCAGGCGCTCTGGCCGGTCTCGCGGTTGCACGACAAAAGCAGCGCCAGCAGATCATCCCCTATGCCCTGTCGCGCTTGCAGGAAAAACAGGCAGCGCACTACGACGCCGGAATCGACATACGCTACGCGCTGACCCCGCAGATGTCTGCCTATGCGACGATAAACCCGGATTTTGCCACCATCGAAGCGGATCAGGAACAGATCAATCTCACCCGCTTCGAGCTGTCTCTGGCAGAAAAACGCCAGTTTTTTATCGAAGGCAACGAGCTGTTCCGGCAGCGCATCCGCACGTTCTACTCACGCCGCATTCCGGATATCAGCCTCGGCGGCAAAGTGCTCGGCAAAGAGCAATCATGGACTCTGGCCGGCCTGATCGCCCGCTCTGCCCCACACAAAGATTCGACCAGCGCGACCTACACCGTTGCCCGCACGCAAAAAGATATCTTTGGCTCATCATCAGTCGCCCTGATGCTGGCCAACCGCTCCCGGCTGGGAGAAAATTTTGGCTCAGCCGGCATGGATGCCACGCTGTTTTTCAGCAAGACCCTGGGCATGACCGCGCAACTGGTGAAAAGCTATGGTGCTTTTTCCACAGGGACGTGGGCCTATTTCCTGCGCCCGGCTTATGACTCACCCACAGCCCACTTCCACGTCCGCTACACCCATCTCGGTGAGCACATCGCTGAAAACATCAACGCGATCGGCTTCATACGCGATGACAACCGCCGCGAGCTCGACAGCGCTATCGAAAAAACATTCTGGTTTGCCGGCGGGCCGGTGCTGCGGACACAATACGACTCGAATTACAACATCTATTGGGGACAGAATGGTACCCTGCGAAGCTGGCAGATCGACCAGGGGGTCGAAGTCGAGCTGCGCAACCGCTTCGTTCTCGAGATGGGCTATTCCGAGGAGTTCAAGCGATATGAAAAAGATTTCCGCAACCGGCGCATCGGCACGACATTGGGCTACAATACGAGAGAATTCCAGTCCGCCCAGATCGGCTATATCTTTGGGAAAAATTACGATTCCGACTTTCAACTTTGGACAGCAGAAGCAGGCTACAAACTGACGCCCCAGCTCGCTGTCGAGTACGAGCTGCAACATCTGACGTTGTGCCCGGATCCTCATGGCGCCAGCACCTGGATCCATGTGATCAAAGCGAGCCAGTTTTTCACCCGTGATCTTTTTCTGCGGATTTTTTATCAGAGCAACTCGGCGATTGCGCGCCATAACATCCAGGCTGTTTTCGTTTACCGCTACCAGCCACCGTTCGGAACCGTGCAGATCGCCTACCAGAAGGGCACAGCAGAGTTCGGGCAACGCTCGGAACAGGGCAACACACTGTTCATCAAAACCACGCGCGTTTTTTAGCCTGGCCACTGTCTGCTGCCCCGGCAGCCCTGGGAAAGGTTTCAGGCCAACTCAGTTCGACCGGATTAATTTGCCCTTCTGGAATTTTTTCATGATACTGTCCTTAGCTCTGATTTGATGTGCGCCTCAGCGCGGCAGGCAAGGGGGAATCTGAATAACCGGATATGCTCATCATGTGTCTGAAGATAGAAAATCATGTGCCGGTGTGCATGAGCCGCCGGAAACAACCAAACACTGGAGGAGGATATCATGTCAAACCGAACACTGCGCGACGGTATCGTCGTCGGCCTGATCGGCTATTTTGCCGTTGCTGTCCTGTATGCAGTTTTTGATCTCATCGCAGCGCGCGGCATGCTGCACACAGTGGACATGCTCGGCAAAGCGGTCTTTCGCGACCTGCGGGACGCCAGCGTCCTGCAGATGCCGATGGAACTCGATGTTACAGCCATCATCTGGTACAGCGGACTGCACCTGGTTCTATCGCTCGCCATCGGCATGATCGTCACCAGCCTGATCGCCTATTCCGAACAGCACCCGGAAAAATCCACACTGGTTCTGCTGATTCTCATCGCCGGCTTTGTGGTGACCGTAGCGGCCGTAGGCATGCTGACCAGCGGATTCCGCGAACTGCTGCCGTGGTGGTCGATCGTCGTGGCCAATGTCCTCGCCGTAATATTCGCCGGCATGTACCTTGTGCGCCAACGCCCGGGAACATGGGAACGGCTGTCACCCTTTGCCGGCAGAAGCGCCTCGGCTTAGAGCATCCCGTCAAGAACAACCAGCAGCCCCCATAGCCGAACCTGCACCCATCCGTACCCAAAGATCGCAGACAAGGGTTTGCAGACGATTCGGCTATGGTTTATTTTGACTGAAAATTTCTCGGAGTCAGAACACGGTATTTGAGATACCTGAAGGGAAATATTTTCAAACCCCGTAACTCGACATTCATGTCGAGAACCCTGCCCCCCCACGGTGGCGATTTGATAGGCCAACGACCATATCCAAAACCCTTGCCCAAAACAAAGGCGCGACATAAATGTCGCGGTACGTAACTCGACATTTATGTCGAGAACCCTGCCCCCCACGGTGGCGATTTGATAGGCCAACGACCACATCCAAAACACTTGCCCAGAACAAAGACGCGACATGAATGTCGCGGTACAGAAAAACGTAACTCGACATTTATGTCGAGACCCTGACAACTCGCACGGTGGCGACTTGAAAGGCCAACGACCATATCCTAAACCCTTGCCCAGAACAAAAGCGCGACATGAATGTCGCGGTACACCAAGACGTAACTCGACATTTATGTCGAGAACCCTGACAATCCGCATGGTGGCCACTTGATAGGCACTCGACCATATCCAACCCCTTGCCCGGCACAAAAGCGCGACATGAATGTCGCGGTACGTAACTCGACATTCATGCCGAGAAGTCAGCATTCATAAAAAAACCATGGGGTGGAAGTCGTGCCTCCCACCCCATGGGCTCGGTTTATTCTGTTTCCGGCAGGACCGGCTGCTGGTCTTTCGGGATGGGGGAGACGTAGGGTTTGCCCTGGGTTTTCTCGGCAAAAAAAGCCTGTGCCCTTTTCAGAAGCTTTTTATCCAACAGCAAATCCACACCCGTGGCAGCGATGACTTTCGCCGCAACCAGTGCGCCTTTGCGGCCGGCCTCGGTGCCGTGGCAGGCGGTGGTCGCCCAGCTGTGCCAGGGGATATCCTGTGCAGCAGTAACGACGCTAAACCCGGCAGTCGGTGTGATCCAGCTCACCTCGGCAACGTCGGTGGAGCCGCCTTTGGGAGGCTGCACCGTATCGGCCAGGGGCTCGATTTCACTGCTGAAACCCTTCTCCTCCTTGCCGGTGAAGCGCTGCAGCGAACGGGCGAATTCCTGCTCGCTTTCAGTAAAACGCGGCGGCCCGACCAACTCGAGGTTTTTCTGCAACGCTTCCTGCAGCGGCCGGTTGATCAGATAGCGATGCACGCCGGTGATGAGGGTGACCTTGTGCGTGGTGCGCGTCGCCATGGCTGCGCCCTCGGCGATTTTCAGGATACGGTTGTAGTATTTTTCCACCTCATCACGGTTGATGTCGCGGATGTAGTACCACACTTTGGCGTATTCCGGAACCACGTTCGGCGCTTCGCCGCCCGAGGGGATGACATAGTGAATACGCGTCGTCGGTTTGACGTGCTCGCGCATCAGGTTGACGCCGAAGTTCATCATCTCGACCGCGTCCAGGGCACTGCGGCCGTTCCACGGATCAGCGGAGGCATGTGCCGCCTGGCCAAAAAATTCGACCTGGAAATTGTTCATCGCCCGGCCGGGTTGATTTTTCACTTCATTTTTTGTGCCCGGATGCCAGTCGATCACTGCATCGACACCATCGAAAACCCCTGCCTTGGCCATGTACACCTTGCCGACCACGGTCTCCTCGGCCGGCGTGCCAAACAGTTTGACCGTGCCGTTCAGGCCATGTTTCTGCATGATATTTTTCAGGGCAATAGCACCACCAACACTGGCGGCTCCGAAGAGATTGTGCCCGCAGCCCTGGCCGGAGGTGACGCCGTCATCACGCTTTTTGCGCTCCGGAACCGGCTGATTGCCGACACCGGGCAGAGCATCGAACTCGGCCAGAATGCCGATCACGGGTTTGCCGGAACCATAGGTGGCCACAAAGGCAGTCGGCATGCCGGCGACGTTTTTCTCCACTGTGAAGCCGGCCTGTTGTAATTTGCCGGTCAAAAAAGCTGCGGATTGTGTCTCGCGCAGGGCGGTCTCGGACAGGTCCCAAAGTCTGCTTGCCATCTCATCGATCAGCGGCTTCAGAGAGCTCACTTCTGCCAGTGCCGCCTTTTTGGTCTTTTTGATGCTTTGTGCCGGAAGAGAAACGGCCAGAGCAAGGATCAGGATACCTGTGATCTGTGCACCCAGTCTGTTCAGCATAATTCGTTCTCCTGGTCTGTTTGGGGATGTGGTTGCGCTTCTGCAACCGAAGACAGGTCAGGCTCCGGAGATGTTCTATACCGATTTTTCTGGTGCGAACCGCTATTTCATGAACAAAGCGGAGTAGCTTTGTGTTGTGGTTGGGAAAAAGGTGGGAATAGTGACTGGCTGATGGTTCCGGCCCGCCTAATGCCCTTTGCCGGAAAAGATGACATAGATCGTGTTGATGAGAATTTTCAGGTCCATGCGCAGGGACATGTTTTCCAGATAGAAGAGATCATACTGCAGTTTCTGGCGCACATCTTCGAGGGTGGTATCATATTTCCCTTTGATCTGTGCCCAGCCGGTGATACCGGGGCGCACTTTCAGACGCCGGGAGTACAACGGCAGCTCTTTTTTGAGTTTTTCGACAAAGTAGGGGCGCTCGGGGCGCGGGCCTACCAGGCTCATCTCCCCTTTCAGAACGTTGTAAAACTGTGGCACTTCATCGATGCGCAACTTACGGATCCATTTGCCCACTCGCGTGATACGCGGGTCATCCTCCGCGGCCCATGTCGGGCCGGTGCTTTTTTCGGCATCGTGCACCATGCTGCGAAACTTATAGATATTAAAAAGTTTCCCATTGAACCCGACGCGTTCCTGGGCATATAGAACCGGCCCGCGGCTGTCGAGTTTGATGATCAGTGCCACGAGCAGCCAGAGCGGCGTTCCGGCCAGCAGAATTATCGAGGAAACGATGATGTCGATCAGGCGTTTGGTCTGCTTCTCCCAGTCGGGCATGAGTTGCGGCAAAATTTCGATCAGCGGGAAGCCGTAAATCTGGTTGGTACGAGCCTGGCCGGTGATGATCGAGTACAAATCCGGCACGATCTTCAGCCGTACCGGCAGGCCGTCTGTGGCGGAAATCACCTCGAAAAGCTGGGTGCGGTCGTTATTCTCCAAAGCGATGAGAATCTCTTCGGCCTTGTTTTTTTCGATCTGTTCGGCTAAATCGGCAACCGAGCCGAGCAGGGGCACACCGCGGTAATCCGTACGGCCGTTGGTTTGCTCCGGTGAAATAAAGCCGGCAACACGGTAGCCGAGCGCCGGGTAGCGGCTGACTTTCTCAAAAAGCTCGTGCGCCTGCTTGCCCCAGCCAACGATCAGCGCCCGGCGCATGCCGATGCCCAGCTCCAGAAGTTTGCGCTGGAATGTGTGCAGCAGAATCCTGCCCAGACCGACAAAACCAGCCATCAGGCCAAGATAGGTCACGATCAGCATGCGGCTCAGCGGCAGGGGGTTGCTCAGATCGTTGTTGAGATCAAAGGTAACCAGAAAAATCACCATCACGCCCCAGAACACGGCTTTGACAACCTGGATGAATTCATCGAGCCGGGATTGAGCCTGCCACTCGCGATATAATCCAAAAAACAGAAAGACAAAAAACCAGAAAACAAAGATGATGTTGGAAATTTTAAAAATACTGGCCGGCTCGGGCATGTCGGGCAGGTTGAGCTCATAACGAAGCCCGGCCCAGATATAAAAAGCCAGGTTGACGGCAACATAGTCACTGATAAACAAGAGCAGTTTTTCGGCCCAACGCGGTATGGCCACGCCCCATTTTTGTGATTTGAACAGTCCGATGATAAAACCGATGCCAAAGCCCGCGTGCAGGGTGAAAAACACGAGAGGCAGTGCGGGTAAATAGCTCCAGCGCGTGCGCTTTGCTTCGATGACAGCGCCGAGGAGAATACCGGCGCCGTACAGACCGGCTGCTGCGAGCAGGACATACAAAAAAATGATGTTGACAAAAGAAAGCGCCGCCAATGTGATACCGCCCAGCACAGCCAGTGCCGGCACGAGATGCAGCAGCTTAAAAGCATCCGCGTGTTTTTTAACCACGTTGATGCGCATCAGACCATAGTTGAAAAACTGCTTGAACAGCTTGCCCAGTGTCGGACGGGGATAGTAATAGGAGACGATTTCCGGGGAGAAGAAAATCTTGTGGCCGGCCTGGCGAATGCGCCAGTTCAGTTCCGCGTCTTCGGCGATGTGCAGGTCTTCATCGAACAGGCCGACTTCCTGTAAAAGCTCGCGCCGGTAGGCAGCATAGACCACTGTATCGACATAACGCGGTTTGGTTTCGTAGCGGTACGGTGCTGTGGGGATGCCGAACTTCGAGGCCATGCCAACGCCGATGGCCTGCTGCAGCCAGGTGTCGCCGACGTTGATCTGCGTGCCGCCGGTGCACACCTCGCCGCGCGTCAGCATGTAGTGGATATTGCGTTCAATAAAATCCGGGTTGATTTTGGTGTGCGCCCCGAGGATGATGATCACCTCACCGCGGGCGTTCTGGATGCCGATGTTGAGGGCGCGCGGGGTAACACGCAGGGGGTTGTCGTAAAAAGAGACATTATCATAGGTTGCAGAAAGTTCGGCGAGAATGTCACGCGAGCCATCTTCGGAAATGCCGTCAACGACCACAACTTCGAGCCGGTCTGTCGGATAGGTCTGCTCCAGAATAGATTCCACGCAGCGACGGATATTGGCAGCCTCGTTCAGCATGGGGATGACCACAGAGACGAGAGGCAGCTCTTCTGTCACAGGGAGTGATGGGGTTTGATTTTCCGGAGCACGGTCGGACATGGGCAAATGCTGATTTATCGGTAACTTTTATTGGGCAACAGGCACGGGGGCGGTCTGTTATCCCCCCTGATAAAAAAATGAACAGACCGAGCTTCAATTATAGAAAATTCAAGCACAAAGCGCAATTGTTTTCCCGCCTCAGCGCGGGAGGTATGATTCAAACCTGGCTGCGATGCGCCACGGCGAAGGTGCATCACATAGCGGCAGCGGAGTGACGAAATAGCAATGCCGGGGTCCTCCACTGGGGACGGCTTTTCCGGTTCTGAAAGTCAGGAGCGGTCGTACGGTTCCCAGACGTATGGTTTTTCAAAAAATCCCGGTGGGCAGGTCAGTTCGTCGATAGACTTGAGCACCCGCGCCGGTGATCCGGCTGCCACGCTGTTGTCCGGAATATCTTTGGTGACGACAGAGCCGGCGCCGATCAGGGTGTTGCGGCCGATGGTGACGCCCGGCAAAATCGTGCAGTTTGCGCCGATGCGGGCCAGGTCTTTGACCGTGGCGCCGCCGAGACAGTCGCGGTAGCGCGGGCAGCCCATGGGATGGGGATCATCGGTAAAAACAACATTCGGGCCGATGAAAACATCGTTGCCGACGGTCACCATTTCCAGAAAACACAGCGAGTGGATGCGGACGTTGTTGCCGATGGTGTTGCCGAACTCAAGCACTGCATTTGTGCCGACAGAAACGTTCGAGCCGATGCTGTTTTCTTCGCGTATGCTGGCACCCTGGCCGGTCTGAAAGTTGTCGCCGATAGTGGTGCCGGCGTAGATGGTCGTGAAGGGCCGGATGACCGCACCGCTGCCGATATGAAGTGCGAGATCGCCTTCCTCCTTACCGCGCGGTGCCTTGCCGAGCAACACATTGAATTCGACCCGGCAGTTTTCGCCGAGGTGCACGTTGCCGAGAATACGAGCGCTTGGATCGATGTGCGGGTTTTGCATGAGAATCCGTATGTATGGGTTCTGC
>DRLW01000126.1 GCA_011375275.1 Bacteroidota bacterium | reverse complement strand
TGCCAGAAAAAAATAATCCAGGGACGGATATGAAAAGGAATGTAGCACGACTTGCAGCCCAGCAGTATGACGTCATCATCATCGGTGGCGGGATTTACGGCGCCTGGGCAGCCTGGGATGCCGCCCTGCGCGGCCTCACCGTGGCTCTGCTGGAAAAAGAAGATTTTGGCGGCGCGACTTCTTCCAACAGCCTGAAAATCATTCACGGCGGCCTGCGCTATCTGCAGCATGCGGATATCAAACGCATGCGCGAATCCATCCACGAACGGGCTGTGCTCATGCGCATTGCCCCGCAGTACGTCCACCCCCTGCCCTGCGTCATGCCGACCTACGGCCACGGCATCAAGGGGCGTGAGGTCATGCGTATCGCCCTGTTCCTCAACGACCTGATCGGGTTTGACCGCAACCGTGGCGCAGCACCTCAGAAATTCATGCCCCGCGGTGGTGTTTTGTCCAAAAAAGAACTGCTGAACATCCTGCCCGGCATCGATGAAAACAAACTCACCGGCGGCGCGTTGTGGTATGACTGCCAGGTATATAATTCGGAACGCCTGCTGATCAGCGTGCTCAGAGGCGCGGCAAACAAAGGCGCTGAGCTGGCAAATTATGCACCTGTGACAGGCTTTCTGCGCCGCGGGAACCGCATCGAGGGGGTGCGTGTTCGCGATGCTCTCGAAAACCGGGACTACGATGTGCGCGGCAAAATCGTGCTCAATGCTGCGGGACCATGGATCAACAAAACGCTCGGGCTGGCAGATGCTGCGCCGGAAAAACCGTTTAAGCTGTCCAAGGCCATGAACCTGGTCGTCCGGCGGCAGCTCATCGCCCGCTACGGCGCCGGTATTCCCAGCAAATACGAATTCAAAGATGCCGATGCGGTGATCAACAAAGGTTCCCGCCTGCTGTTCTTCACACCGTGGCGGCACTACACCCTGATCGGTACGACACACGTGCCGTACGAAGGCGATCCGGATGACTTTGCCATCACCGAGGAGGACATCACGACGTTCCTCGACGAATTCAATGCAGCTTATCCGGCCAAAGCCGTTCAGCGCGAAGACATCTGTCATGTGTACGGCGGCTTGCTGCCCATGGATGGTGTCGCTGCCAATGGCCGGGATGTCACCCTGAGCAAACACTACCGGCTCATCGACCACGCCCGGCAGGATGAGCTCGAGGGGCTGGTCAGCCTGCTCGGCGTCAAATATACCACTGCCCGTGATGTCGCCACGCGGAGTGTTGACCTCCTGTGCAAGAAGCTGCAGCAAAAACAGCCCACACGCACGGAGGAGACTCCAATCCCCGGAGGGGACATCCCCAGTTTTGACACCTACCTCGAAGAGGAAAAAGCCAAACGCGCCTGGGGGCTGGCGCCGCAAACCATCGAGCATCTCATCTATAATTATGGCACGCTTTACCCCCAGGTGCTCGCAGCCATCGACGACAACCCGGCCCTGGCCGGGCAGGCGTGCGAGCACGAGCAGGTCGTGCTGGCGGAAATTCTGCATGGAGTGCGTGAGGAAATGGCCATCAATCTCAGAGATGCGATGATGCGGCGTACTGAGCTGGCTTCAGCGGGCTTCCCCGGGGAGCAGGCTTTGCAGCGTGCGGCCCGGGTTATGGCAGCAGAGCTCGGCTGGGATGAGGAAGAGACGGAAAGACAAAAGGACAAAGTGAGAGAAGTTTTCGGCGTCACTGCCGGCGAGGAATCCGGGCATGAGGTGGCTGCCTGAGGCTTAGTCTTACGCCGTTTTTTTCTGCGGCAGCCGCTTGCGCATGCGGATGCGGTTGCCCTTTCTGTTAAAGCTGACGCGGTCCATCAGGTTGTAGATGATGCGCAGGCCGCGACCGTAAATTTTCATCGACACACTACCTGAAACCTCACGCTTGCGAAAGCCCGGGCCATCATCCTCGATGCGGACATCGAGCCATTCCTCGTCACTGGCGAGAGACAGCCGGATGGTGCGCTCTGCATAGGCCGGGTCGCGCAGGCGCTCGCGTTTGCGCACCTCGAACAGCGAGACTTCCTTCCCCTCTACCTTGCCGCTCTCATCCTTCCATTCCGACAGCAGCTCGAGATTCCCGTGCTCATGAGCGTTCTGCAGCGCTTCTTCGATAGCCAGCCAGATGTTCAGCAGAGCGTCGGTCTCGAAATAGGTATAGTTCAACAAAATATCCTGCACCACCTTTTGCACCGCTTCGAGCTGAAAATCTCCGGTATGTATGACCATTTCGATCTTGAACCTCTGCACCAGCTCCGATGCAATCGAGCCTTCACGTTGCTTGTTAAAAAAATATTCCGCACGCTTGATCGTCTGCAACAGATGATCCGTATCGATCGGGCGGGACAGGCAATCGAACATGCCCAGGGAAATAGCCTCCAGGATGCGCTCGTCATAGTGCCGGCTGGCGATGAGCACAACCGGAACGGGCGGACTGAGCAAACGGCACGAGCGCAAAACCGTAAAGCCATTATCGTAGTCCTCGAGAATATCGCAAATGACCAGGTCTGCCGCGTGGCTGCGAATCGCCCCTCTGACTTCCCGGTCGATGGCACTTCGGGCTGTGACCTCATACCCATGATGCTCCAGAATATCCCGTACTTTCGCAAGCAGGTTATCGTTTTTGTGGATCAGGAGTATTTTTTTCATCATCACGGTTGTGCGTTCTGATATGGTGACAGGATATCAGTTTCAGGGAAAATCAACGGGAGTTTTTCAATAGTCATGTTGCCAAACTGCTTTATGCATCCCGGCCCGCATCATTCCTGATGCGACGCAGGCGATTAACACACATGCCAGCACTTCGCACCGCCCAACAGCCTGAAGCAGGCCCGGCGATCTGCCTCGCCGGAGGCCGGCGTGAACAGACACATGCGCAGGGTGGAATCATGTACTGCGCAGATTAATAAAATCAGGGGAAAATCGAAAGGAAAAAAGTCAGAATACATCCTGCAGAGTATAAACCGGAGGATGAGCAGGGTACTGCCAGGGGGAGAGCCACAATGAGGAGGAAATCTTTCGGGGAGAATGGCAGCAAATTAAGCCGCACGCAGTGAGACGGTCTTGATCAGAGTGATTTCGTTCCCTTTTTCATTGAACAGGATTTTATCGACCAGGTTATTGATGATCATCAGTCCCATGCCGTGCACCTCGCCGGTCGCTGCGTCGCGGATATGGCTGGTATCAAAACCATTACCCTCATCATGAAAGACGATGTGCAGCTCGGGTTTCCGATACTTCAGATCAAAATCGATGTGGCGCCCGCCATATTCAGGCGTTGCCAGGCGCTCCTTTTTGACCTTGTCAAAACGCGTGCAATAAGTTGCCTCATCAATGCACTCTTCCTTCCAGCGTGAATCCAGCTCCAGGCAGCCGTGGTCGAGGGCATTCATCCCGGCTTCTTCAACCGCCAGCAGCAAATTGGTTTCATCATTCTGATTGCAGCCGATGTAGTTGCGCAGGACATCCTTGACCAGATTTTGCATCCCTGAAGGAGAGAAATCCTGCGCTTTGATGCTGAGATGCAGACAAAACTCCGTAACAAACGTGCTCAGGTCCTGGTTCTCCGTACTCCCCTTTATCAGCTTGTTCGCCCGTTCGATAACGTCGAGCACCTTATCCTGATCAAAAGGTTTGATGATAAAATCAAACGCCCCTTCGCGCAACGCAGAGATAAAAATCTCATCTTCAGCATAGCCGGTCATCAGGATAAAGGGAATCTGTGGATAGACCTGGCGGCACACTCTCAGCATTTCCATCCCCGAGGTCTCATCTTCCCCCATATAGATATCCGATAGAATCAGGTCGATGTCGTTTTCATCCTGCAGGAGCTGCAGCGCTGAGGTCGCATTATCGGCCTTGTAACTTTCGATACCACATTTAGACAAAATCGATGTGAGCATTTTTACTATCTGCACATCATCATCAACCACGAGAACCTTTTGCATCCTTTACCCTAACCCTTCTGGTTGAGCCTGAGCTCAAATTGCATGATTCTGTTACTATCCCGATTTATCCATAAACCAGCGCCTTGCGCAAGGTAAGCCGGTACAATCGGCAACCATCTTCCCTGTTGTAAAATTCCATGAACTATTTGATCCACAGACTTTTGCCCTCTTCCGAGACATAGAACGCTGCGTTGTCGATGAAAATCGGCTGAAAATAATCATCCACACCATAGGTCGTTTCTGAGCCCCCGAGGCAGAGCAGACCACTGGGATGCAATACTTTACGGATATGGCCGAGGATATGCTGCTTTGACTGCAAATCGAAATAGATCAGAACATTGCGACAAAAGACCATATCGAACTTGCCGAGATACGTCGCGTCGGATTTCAGGTTATGCGCTGAGAAGCGCGCCATATTTTTGATCACCGGCTTGACCCGCCAGGTATTATCATCGATCTGATCGAAATACTTGATCAGCAATTTGACCGGCATGCCCCGGCTGATTTCGAGCTGGGAATAGACGCCTTCCTTGGCCTGCTGCAAAGCCGACTGGGAAATATCCGTACCGGTTATCTTCACATTCCAGCCGTTAAACAACCCGGTCTCCTGAATGATCATGGCGATGGTATAGATCTCCTGTCCTGTGGAGCTGGCGGCAGACCAGATATTCAGTGTCCGCGTCGTCGCCTTCAACTCAGCCATTTTTTTCAGAATGGTTTTCTCCAGAGCTACAAAGGGCTTACCATCGCGGAACCAGGAGGTCTCATTGGTCGTCAATGCATCGATGACCAGGGTTTCGACCTGAACATTAAAGCCTTTGCGTAATTCCTGACACAGCTCATCCATCGTGTTCAGGTTGGCAATTCGCAGGACTGTCTTCAGGCGGCTCTCGATCAGATAGCGTTTTTCTTCACCGAGCTGGATACCGGTTTTCTTATAGAAAAACTCAGACACAAACCGCAAGTCTTCCGTCGAAAGCTTCGTGGTGTTTCCTTTTGTTTCAAGCATGGATATCGTCTCGCTTAAATGATAAACTCTGATATGGTTTGATAAACCTTCTCGATCGGTACCACTTCATCAGCAAGGCCGGCCTGCACAACGGCACCTGGCATCCCCCAAACGACACTCGTCTCAGCATCCTGGGCAATAATGGGAATTCCGGCTTCCTTCATCACCTGCATGCCACGCATCCCGTCTTCTCCCATGCCGGTCAAAATGACACCAATCGCCCTCTCCCCGTAACTTTTCGCGACTGAACGAAAGAGGACGTCAACAGCCGGCCGGCAAAAGTTCTCCGGTGGTTTCTGATGCAGGTGAATTGCCTTGACACCGTTGCGATCTGCCACTTCCATGTGATAATCCCCCGGGGCAATATAGGCATGCCCGGGCCTGACAGGCTCACCTGCACGGGCCTCATGCACCGGCAATCTCCCCACTTTGTCGAGCTG
>DRLW01000125.1 GCA_011375275.1 Bacteroidota bacterium | reverse complement strand
TCGAGTGCAGGTTCATCGGATTACCGATAGCGATAACCCAGTCCCCTACCCGGCAGTCAGATGAACGGCCCAGGCGTGCGTACGGCAACTTATCTGCAGCGATTTTGATGACTGCAATTTCGGTAAAGCGGTCCAGCCCGATAATGTCCGCTGAAAAGGACCGGTTATCCGCAAGAGTTACGGTGATCTGCTGAGCACCCTCGACGACATGCACGTTGGTGACGATGTATCCATCCGGTGAGATGATAACACCAGATCCGGTGCTTTCCTGCCGCATGATATCTGCACCGGGAGAAAACGGAGAAAAAGGGCGGGATGAACGATTTTCACGCCGGGGTGAATATATTTCAGCGTCGATAGTGCTGGTGATGCGTGCAACTGAGGGCAGCAGCTTGCGTGAGAGATCAGCGATAGCTGTTTCAAGGGCCGGAGCGGTGCTCGCTTCCTGCGCCTGCACAGGCGGCCCGTTAAAAGAAAACGCCAACATCGCCGGTAGCATGGCGCTATAGACAAATTGCTGAATCTTAGGACTCAGGCATGTTCGTGACACCATCCGCAAACTCCTTTTGCACTGAATCCCCGGATATCCGTTCCGGGACATGCCAAACTATGCCGGCAAATGTTTGATCAGGGTCAGGCAGTTGCCATTTACCGGATCAGAAACATAATCAATCTCATCCATGGCACGCTCGATAATATGCATGCCAAAACCACCGGTCTGACGATTTTCCATCGCCGCTTCGACGTCATATTCGCGGCGTTTGCGCTCGTTAAAGCTGAGGCCGTGATCGAGAATTTCAACTTTAAACTGGCTGGAGTCGTACGCTACCCTCAACTCGATCGGGTTGCCCGGCCGTGAATGATAAGCATGTTCGATGACATTTAAGCACGCTTCGTAGATGGATATCTTGATTTTCGAAATATGCTTTTCACTGATCCCGGCATGAGCAGCGTGCTCGACGACGAAATTGCACATGGCATACAAATTCGATGGCGAGCTCTCGGTCTCGAAACGATACTGTCGTTTTTCTGAGGAATGTGCCCGCGTATCCCGGGTCGCGATATTGGGCAGGGGAGCCACCTCATCTTCCTGAGGATGGTTTTTGTCAGCGGCAGGTGCTGGATCATCCTGCACGATTTCTGAGAAAACATCAACTTCCGGAGGCTCGGCGATATCCACCCCATCGAGTATCGTCGTATTCTCATGGTGTGATGGAGTGCCGAGCTCAACATCAAAATCGCGCAGAACCTGGCGCTCGTCGTTTTCGATGGAGAGAAAAGTGAGCGGGCTGAAAGTAACGAAATTATTTCGTGCGCTCTCACTGGCATTGATCAGCGTCACCTCCCCGCCGTGGGAGCGTGTTCGTACCGTTGCGCTGATAAAAAAGGCGATCATCGAGCTGGTGGGAAAAGCAAGGCCCTGCAGGTCCATGATCCAGTGTGTGTATCCCTGCTTCAATTTCTCTTCGAAGAAGAGTTCAAACTCCGCAAAGGCTTTTTTCAAATTCGAGGTTTTATGAAAGCCTGCACGCACGACTTTCTTATCCGGCCCGAGATATCTGATGCTGATATTCGCTGAGTTCATATCCGTGCTGTACCCTGGTGATGGAAAAACTTAATGATGAGAACTGCTCGATGCTTTCTGACCTGATCTATTCATAACCTGACGCAGAGCTGACAGATAGTCGGAAAAACTGAAAATCCGGCCCTGCGGAGTAAATCACCTCAGCTCGTCACACCCTTCCAGTGTCGCCGCCATCCAAACCAGCAGGCGAAGCGAGGTGCCGGAATCTCATTTTTTCAGGCTAAAGAGCTGATTGCCTTGCTATAGAGTTCGTCTATATCGGCGGAATCATAATATTTTAAACTGTTTATTAACAACGCCAGGCGCATGGCAGCGCAGATTTTTTCCCGACCGAGCCCGGCACGTACTCCGCCCCGGATATGCGCCTGCAACTGCCGGGGCCAGTCCAGCACACACAAGCAGGCGATGACACAGAGCTCTTTTTCATAGAGAGAAAAACCTTCTCGGCCGAACACTTTGCCATAGCCATCGATAACCACCCACTGGCGCAGAACCGGGCTGAGTTTACCGATGAAAGCCAGGAGACGTTGCGTTTTTTCTCCATACACCGCGGCCAGCAGCTTTTCACCGCGCTGCTTCAGATCATCCTGTGAAATATGTTCAGGAATCGGGTCTGAGCTTTCTAAACCATGCTCCTGGAGTACCTCCCTGAGCACAACAAGCCCTTCGATGGCAGCCGGGAAACCGGCAAAAAGGTGTACCTGTAGCAACAGTTCGTGGACTTCAACTACTGTGAGCACATCGTTCAGGAGTGCATCGGTGATCGCCTGGCGTAACACCCGTGCCTGCCCCCGGCTTGAGCACGATGCGATCGCTACAAGGCTGTTCTCCCGTGCTGTCAGTGCATCTTGAAAAAACTGTTTATGAGACACGTCAATAATTCATTCGTACGAGTTGGTTTATCCTCTCCCGTCACATCGCTTTGGCCGTCATGAGGACGGGTAGGGAGCCTGTACTAAAATATAGCAGCAAAGTCATGGAATTGGGCAATGTTTCTTCATCCGCATCTATCCAAAGCGACTACCTGCCACTTTTCAATCCAGCCATTCTATCCCGATTGATTGCCAACGTGACGTAACAGCAAAAAAGCCGTCATAAATGAAAAATTCTTCTCAAGGGGCCTCATCTCGAGGTATCCGGTCACCTCAACTGATCGGAACTGGCCGGATGACAGAAACAGGCATATATCGTTCCGGCAAGTGAAGCGAAGTGCAGGAATCTCATCTTTTCGGGCACGTGCCAGAGTCTGGGAGATTCCGCTCTTCCCCAGTGGGAAAACCGGCATGGCTGTCCGGGTGTATGCACGTGCTGTGCTCAGGCGGTCTGCTTGAAAAGATGCAACCGTGCTGAATCAAGTGGATAACCAGTCTGGTATTTGTAAAGTTTGTGGGGTTGTCAGGCTATGAAATTTCCAGGCCATCAGCGATGCGCAGCTTCATCGATTCGCAAATGGAAAGCGGGGATAGCGGTTCCCGGCTCGATTCCCGTATATCAGGCTCAGAGTTTGGCACGAAAGGCTGAACAGAATACAGGTGGAGCGGCTGTTCCCTGCCCCGGATGTTGTGGATATCTCTGAACAGGCTGTACGCATGAGATGGAGCATACCGTTTTCAACAGAAAAGCGCTCCTGTAAACCGCGGTGCGTTCCTCTGCCTGCTGCAGG